>JBAWGU010000026.1:0-29148 GCA_049593215.1 Pyrinomonadaceae bacterium | reverse complement strand
GCTTACCCGACTCCAGAAATCATCAATCATTTGAAAGAACAACAGGCGCGGCTCATCGCCCCGCAGAAAAAGCCGAAAGGAAAAGAGCTATCAGATGCCGAGAAATACTACAACAGGCTGGTGCGTTCGATCCGGCAACCCATTGAAAGTCTTTTCAACTGGATACAGGAGAAGACTGGGATTCAAAGAGCAAGCAAGGTGCGTTCAACTGATGCGCTGATGGTTCATTGCTGGGGAAAGCTGGCAGTCGCGTTCTTTCTCCTCGTTTTCAACCACTGATTCGCATAATTGCATTAAGCACACTTCCCAAAACATCTTGCCGTTCTCTCATATTACCGAGTGCCCAACGTGACGCCTCGCAAATTGCTACGGAAAAAGATTCACAGTTCCGAGTTGTCTCTTTCATCAGTGAGAGTTGCGCGGCACGTAATGCTGCCGCTGGTCGCTCCCCTTTTTCAACATCTCGCGGTAGAAGCTCACCATTAACTCAGCGATGCCCGTCTCGCTTACACTCCACAGACTTACGACCTCGTGTTCGATAATCAGAGGTTGCGGCGTGGCGGAGTCAGCATTGACGGATGGTGCAGGCAGGACCGCGAAAGGAATATACTTCAACATGCCATCAGCAACAATCAGCACCCGCTTCTTTCCCAACTTCGCCGCGACAGGAGTGAGCAACATCTGGCTCAGGCGCGAGGCAGCCGTTGGGATTTCTTTATCAGCTTGCGCGACACGCTCTGCTCGTTGCGCCTGCGTCTCACCCTTGATGCGCTCATTGCGCGCGTTCAATAGATTATAGACGCGGCGGGCAGGGCTTCGACCTCATCACGTTTTGGCAACTCGTAGCTCAAGATTGACGTTTTGTGAAGGCTTTTTCAATCTAGCCAGTTGAGCATGTCGATGCTGCTCACCGATTAGGTCACAAGCATCTCAACAGTCAATCCCCTTACTTTTCTTTGAACTTGAGCGGGATGCGAAAGACTACGGGCTGCCCTGCTTGCCGTCGCGTTTCATAAACAGTTTGCGGCAAGGGATCATCTTGCGTCAGTGCTTCGTCGCCTTCCATACCAATGTCTTTGCTCATCTCTTGTGTGGTTTGCTTTTGTCCCTCGCCACCGTCTAGATTCATTCTGATTGCCGTGCCTTTGGCTCCCGCGATGAGTCGCTTGAGATCATCGGCCTCAAGCAGGAGCGGTTTGTCTTCAAGCGACTGGCGCAAGATTTCGTTAGGAGCTTCGGCGCGCAGCACAACCGTTAGTAACTCTCCGACATGGGCTTTATTTGACTCGCTAGGTTTGATACGAAAATATGCTGGCGCGCGCGGAATCCAGAGATCGACATTGGGTTGCACCAGATTATTTCCGTTGTTTGTCCGAAGCGTAGGAAACAATAACCGGGCCGGACCGGTTGTGCCGCTGGCATACAATTCCTGATGCAGGATGTAGAGATAACCCGCTTTCGTCAATGGCTCGAAATGCAAGCGAACGACTTGACCGACAGCAAAATGATTATCAGGCATGGCCCGCGTCCAGTCCGCGACGTTCCATTCAGCGAGTTTATTAGGCGGTGTCGGTGCTTCTTCCGTGCCTTCCATCAAGATGTCTTTTGTGCCTTCATTATCAGGGCGGTAAACCGTTCCGCGTGGCTCATAGCGAAATATGGTCAACCCAAGTCGAACGTCTTCTTCGCCCTTAGGCGGCACTGCTGTGAGACGTTTGACATTGCTCGTGTAAGTCTTCTTTCTCCGAAGATCTTGTGACGTGGAACTGCTGGACTTGCTCTTAGCACGCGGCACAACTTCTTCGGATTTGATACCTTTACCGCCTTCTTCCTGCTCTTGCGCCAGAACAACTGCCGCTGTTAACAAGGCGACAACGCTAAGTAGATTGAGAAAGAATAAAATTGAGGATCGCGTGCGTGAGAGTGAGATCATCGATTATCCCTCCAATAAGTATGGGGCTGCGCCTAATATTTATCGTGCCGTAATTTGACAAGATAGGCCCAAGTTGTTTGCTCACTTTTGATGACAGTTCGCTTTTGCTGTTCATCCGCAATCACAGTAGGCGTTTCCTTTTCCCACGGTTTGAGAAAATTAGTCACGGCGGCAATTTGCTGCGGCTCTTTGATAACTAAAGCCGTTTGAGTTGCGGCCTTGACGGCAGTCTCTAAGTCCGGGATAGGCTGGCGCGACCAGATGAGCCAGAGCCTTTCCTGGCCCGGCTTATCGTCAAAGACATACCAGCCGAAAGTTCGCTTTTGTTGACCGTCAATTTTTGCCTGCCCGTTGTTATTTTTGGGAGTTGGGAACAAGACATTCCATTCCGTGCTGCCGTCGGGCTGCGGCGCAGCATTTAACAGATAAAAGTATCCGTCTTCTGTTGGCGTGACGTTAAATTTGAACTTCCAGCCGTTACCGAACAGCTCAGATCCGGTGTACTCCTCCGGCGCACCCATAGGTCGGCCGTCGAATACTTTCTGCACCGTCAGTGAATAAGCCAAGGCTTGTGGGGCGGAAGCAGGTGCAGCCATATTTTTGGCAGTAGCAGGAGAGTTCGCAGAACTATCAATCGACAGCTTATTGTTGCTCAAGAGTCGCCAGACGACGAACCCCATCACTGCAATCAGCGCAAGCCCTAGCACCATCGTTATCAATGCGGGGTTTTTCTTTTCGGGAGGGCTGGGAATTAGAATGCGGTCCGGTATCCGCAGCGTACGAGCTAGCTCGTCGCCGAATGTTTTAATATTCTGGTAGCGCTCAGCCGGATTAAAAGCTAGCGCACGTAGCAGGACATTCTGTGCGAAAGACGGTAAATCGGGACGCAAGTCTTGGGGTTTGACCTTCATGCCTTCTTCTTGCAACTGACGTAGGCTGTCAACATCACGGGCATTAAACGGCAGAATGCCGGTTAGCATCTCGTAGGCGATCACTCCCAGCGAATAAACTTCACTGGCAGGCGTCATCGTTTTGTTTTGTCCCCTTAACTGCTCGGGCGACATATAGGGATAAGTGCCCGTCACCGACCCCGTTTCCGAACTCAATGAAAGGCATGAGTTATGCACTTTGGCGACGCCGAAATCAATCACCGTCACGCTCGTCTCGCCCGATCCCAATTTCCGCAACATAACGTTCTCTGGTTTCAAGTCGCGATGGAGAATCTCTTGACTATGTGCTTCAGCGAGTGCTGAAGCCGTCTGCCGCACGATTTCTGAGATCTCCTCCAGTTCCATCCCGCCCGGCTTGATGCGTTTCCGCAACGGCGTGCCATTGACATATTGCAAGACGATGTATGGTAAATTGTGGAATTCGCCTGCGTCCAACAACCCAACGATACCAGGATGATTGTCGAGACGCGCTAGTGCTTCCACTTCCTGCCGAAACTTGCCGAGCACCCATTCGTTGTCAAGCCCTTTTTCTTTGAGGAACTTGATAACCATTTGACGCGCGAACATTTTATTATGCCTGTCGCGCGCGCGATACACCGCGCCGAAACCGCCTTCCCCGATTTTCTCTTCGATGACGTAGCGACCGGCAATCGTCTGTCCTAAGAGCCAATCAGTATTTCTAGCGTGCGGATGGGTGGGCCGAGGATCGGTATTATCTGTGGGTCGTAACGGCAATGTAGAATCTGCTGAGCTGTTTTCGGGAGCCGATTGTGAGTACGCCAGCGGTGGTAATGGCGAATCCACTTCCGTCTCTGGCAGCTCATCTGCATTTGCGGAGGTGAACGGGGGAGTTTGAGAATCAGACATGCTCTCTCCTTTAACGGCGAGATGATTAAGGATCACAAGATAATTGTTTACTTGACGCAGGACGGTAGTCGCTAGCTTAACGATATTTCAGCTAATTTGACCAACGCGTGTCGATAAACTATCAATCTTTTGTTAGGTAGATAATTACCATAACATGATCGTTAAGGCAGTTATTTACCAAACGCGGCGCTTTCCCGTCTCGGCTTCGCCACGACGAAAGGCTGTAGCTCAGGTTCGCGGCGATAGAACACTTTGGGCCGTTGCACCTTGCCCTGTTCTACCAGTTCAACTTCTACAAGCGACTTGTTCTGCCGACGCGCGTCCTGCTCAACCTTCTCCTGCCTCATGCGCGGCACCCTTCGTTTGGCATAGTCAAACCACTCTCGCAAAATCATCTTGCCGTCACCATCGGCGTCAGCATCTTTAACCTTAACTTTGAGTCCCTCCTCAACTAGGGCATATGTCAGGTAGCTATGCTTGAGAGCCTCCGACTCGTAGGCCAACTCCATGTCCTGCGAAGCCGTCAGAACATACATGCCCTTCTCGTAGGCAAGTTGCCCTAGCCCCCTCGTGTCCATCGGTCCGCGACGCCAGTCATCGGCTTGCAGGGCCTTGCCCGAGTTACAGGCATCAATGACGAGTAGTAGCCGCCCTGCGTCGATGTCGGCAAAAGCGGCTTCCAGTTCTAAGTCTGAGATACTGTGCGCGAGGATCGTCTGCAAGCCTGCGGCATCGACCAGGCCGCGCGGCCCTTTGTACCCGAGGTCGGAGGGGATGAGATAGAAGCGATCACCCCGCGCCATGCCGTGACCGGAGAAATAGATGATCACCCCGTCTTCCGGCTGCACGGCCTCAGCCAGAGTCTTCAACGCCGAAAGGATAAAATCTTTTCTCGCCCCTTGGTCCAGCAGCGGGATGACTTCCACCTTCTGGTAATACCCGACCTGTTCCTGCTGGAGGCGGACTTCCGCGCCGAAGTCCTGCGCGTCTTTGACCGTGTAGCTGAGGTTGAACTGGGGGTTCTCGTACTCCCCGACGCCGATGGTCAGCACGTAAAGCGTGGGGTCGCGCTTGAGGCTGGCCGCGCCGCTGACCGAGAAGAGGCTGTCTTCGCTCTTCACCTTCTCGCGGTTGAAGGCGTAAGCGGAGAATTGATTGTCGCCCGCCACGATCGGCACCTCTACGCTACAGCGTACACGCCGCGGCTCGCCCTGTTTCGCCGGCGCGAGTTGCTCGCAGCCGTCCTTGGCCCCCAACTTGAAAAGGTCGTCGCGCCAGATGTATATGAGCGAGCCGTTACGGAACAGGCGCAAGTCCTGCGCGCCGCTGCTCGCAGCTTGATTGGGCTGCTTCGGCTCATCCAGATTGTCTGCGATCGTAATCGTCACCGTCGCCAGACGCTTGTCCGTCCGGCTGGCACCGGCGGGTCGCGCGTTGGACCCGGGGTTGCTCTGCCCATTGATCTCAGCTATCAGAACTGATGGCTGCCGGCGGTCAATCTTCTCCAGTTCGCGACCGCCCGGCGGCTTGGGTGTCTTGCCGGCGATCACCTCTTGCAGAAGATTAGGGTAGAAGAATTCGTTAAAGTAAAGTTCGAGCGCGCTGTTATCGAAGGTGTTGCCGTTAAAACGCCAGTGGACGTGCTTCCACGCCCCGGGCGACCCGTCGAAGAAGCCTTCGGGAGTCGTGATCAGCCAGTCGTCGCCGAACAGATACAGGCTCGCCAGTGGAGTCTGCGTGAATGGGTTCAGCGGCTCCATCGTTTTCTCGAAGAAGTTGATGCCGCGCCCCTGGAGCGGCATGGCCGCAAACTTCTGCGAGATGCCGATCATAGGCAAGCCGCCGAAGAAATGAGTCTCTTGGTTGGACATGTCGGCCAAGGTAAGCCGGGTGGACTTCAACAGCGTCCCGCTCGGAACGTGCCACAGTTTGCCCTCGATGACATCCTCCTCTTCATCGTTGATACCCCAGCTTTGTAAAGTCTCGCTGTTGATAAAGACCATGGATACAACTTCGTAGGTGTGTCCGGAGAGGGTTCTGACAATCCTGCCGCTCGCCACGTCGAGCACTAGAACGGTCTTGTCACGAGTGCCAACTGCGAGCAGCATCCCGTCTGGACTGAAGGTTATTGAATCCGGGGCGCTCTCGGAGGGCGTCAACGTTCTCAACTCTTTGCCGGTAGCTGCGTCCCAGAATCTGATGTTCAAATCCTCATCTTCATCATCATCAGCGTTATCAGCGATGCTCACCAACGTCTTGCCGTCAGGGCTGAAGACGATAGGCCCCATGCCTAAGATTTTGGACTCCACTTTCAGAACCTTGACCCGCCCGCTCTCCACCTCCCACAGCCGGATAGTATTGTCGTCGCTGCTGCTTGCCAGAAGCTTGCTGTCAGGGCTGAAGACCATGTAATTGATGTCGTCCGTGTGGCCGACCAGCTTCTTCAAACTCGATTCGTCGTTCGTACTCCAGAGCCTGATTGAATGGTCTCCCTCGCTGGCCTGCGCGACGACCGTGCCGTCAAAACTCAGGGCAATTGAATCGCTGTCCTGTCCCTCCTTAATTGTCACCAGGTCGGCTCCAGTGGAAACATCCCAGAGCCTTATGCCGCCGAATTCTCCGCCGGCGACTATGTTCCCTGACGGGTTGAGGGCGACGGCGTAAAATCTCTTCTTCTCCCAACTGAACTCTCTCAGCTTATTGTTGGTCTGCACGTCCCACAGACTGATTGGCCCTTCCCCACCGGTAGTAATAGAGGCGAGCGTGCGCGTCGCCGGGTTGAACGTCGTGATCGTGCGGAATATCTCCGGCATCTTGACTATAAATTCCGGGTGCGTGTTGAGCGCGGGGTTTCCTTCCATAACTTTCAACTGCGCCCCACTCGCTGCGTACCACATGTCAATCGCCTTGTCCCAACTCCCGCTCAATACCTCTGTCCCGTCCGGGGTGAACATGACGAAGCTCACCCCGTCAACGTGTCCGGTGAATGACCTGATCAACTGGCCGCTCGCCGTGTCCCAGAGGTTGACGACGTTGCCCGTGCCCCCGCTCACCAACCATCTCCCGTTGGGGCTGAAGGCGATTGAGAGAACCTCGCTTCCGGCGGACGCAAACTTGCCGACGGCTCTCCCGCTGGAAACGTCCCACAGTGTGAATTCCGTCCTCCACGCGGGAGGCTCGCCCTGCTTACTGATTTTCTTCACCGAGGTGCTCGCCAGCGTCTTTCCGTTCGGGGTGAAGGCGAGCGCGGTAACGCCTCCGAAGTCGCCACTGAGCCGTTCCTCTTCACTTCCCTCGAATGCTCTTAACCCTTGGCCGTTCTTGCTGTCCCACAGGTTAATCGCGCCGTCGCTGCCACCGCTTGCCAGCATCTTTCCGTCGGGACTAAAGGCGAGGGCGTTGACCGAGCCTACATGCCCAGGCATGATGACCAATTCCGGCTTCCGGCTGGAAACCGGCTGTTGTAGTGGCGGCGCAGTGGCGGCGGGCCTGAGCATCTGCATCCCGCCCTCAAGCACCGCGTTCAAAGTCTTTTCGGCACCGAGTTCGACCGTGATCCGCCGCTCCCAGGGGCTGTATGACGGCCTGGTCACGCGAATCGTATGTTCGCCTGGCGCGAGCAGCAGCTTCGACGGCGTGGAGCTTTCAAACTTCCCGTCCACATAGACCTCAGCACCGTTGGGTTCCGAGTTGACTGTGATGGCGGTCACATTAACGGGGAGCAGGTTCATTCCTGACGCCTCCGCGACGCTCTGGAGTTTGACGTGGAAAGAGGTCTGTTTGATGACGTAGAAGATTTTCTCGACTGTGTTGTTAGCGTTGACCCAGCGATAGGGTCCGGCGGTGATGGTGATCGTCTGGGGCACATAACCTTCCTTGCTCACCGTCATCTGCAAGGGAGTGTTCAAAAATTCGCTCCACAGGTATTTCGGCCCGTTGAACCAGAACTCCTTAATCTTCTCCTGGATGGGCGTGACGCCGATGTTTTTCCCGTTGATCTCGATGACGGCAGCTGTTGGCTCCGATGTAACAGTGAGAATCTTTTCCGCCATGATGGGGCTTGAGAGCACGAACACAAAGGCTATGGCAAAAAGCGGGGCTAAAGGTGAGCGTCGCATATTCGATGAGACTCCAGATTATGAGATTGCCCTGTGCAAGGAGCTAGTGCGTATGGTCCGGTTGCGTGATTTAGGCCAAGGCTTCCACTAGCGAGAAACGAAGATGCAGTATACCGTGCGGGGGAGGGGCGGAAAAGGTAATTCTTGCCCAGTCAAGACCGTTCACAACTCCGACTCGGACGCTCCCCTCCCGGCGGCAGTATTGTCGAAGCACAAGCCTCATGATAAATTGTGACGCGCCGCGCGCAAAGGATTCTGCCCACCGGACATGTTGCGACTCATCGAAGGCGTTCGGGCGAGAGTGGATGGACTGCCACCCTTGAGACGACAGGAAGCCTACTTATCATGAACCTTCACAGATATGAACATGCAGCCGCCTACGTGGCGCTGACGCTCCTGATGCTTTGCGGTGTCAGTGTCAACAATGCGTCAGCGCAGAGGAGGGCCGCGAACAGGACTCATGCGCGAGCGAATACGCGCAGGATGTCGCCGCCCGCTGAGGCCGACGACCGCGTGATTAGTTATCTCGATGAGGGACAGCGCCACGCAGATGCGGGCGACTGGGCGGCGGCGCTCAAAGCCTACATACAGGCGACCGAAATAGACTCGCGCGACTCAGAGGCGCACATCTACGTTGGCGACGCGTACATGAGTCTGGGGAAATACAAGGAAGCCTTCGCCGCCTACAATGAGGCCGTCCGGGTCGCCCCCTCAAACGCGGAAGCTCACTACAGCCTCGGCATGGCGTACAACCAAATGGCTATGTACGGTGACGCTTTCAAGCCGTTGGTAAAGGCCATCAGCTTAGACGCCAACTACGCCGAGGCGCATTACGGCATCGGTTACGCTTACCTTAAGCTGGAAAACTTCAAGGAAGCACTCGTCTACTTGAAGGGGGCAGTCAGGCTCAGGAATGACTTCCCAGAGGCGCACCTGTCGCTTGGCCTTACCTATCTCGGCTTAGGACAGATGGAATCGGCAGAAGAACAACTCAAGGTGCTGGAAGGGATGGACGGCGTGCTAGCGAGAAAGTTGGACAAAGAGCTGCGAAGGATCGGTGGCGTTGCCGCCGTGCGTCCGTCTCCGGTCGCGCGACGTAGCACGGACACAGATGCCGAAGGGCTTGCAGTCATGCCACAACCGCGCAAGCTTGAGCCGGAGGGCGAGACCCCACCGCCGACAGCATCCCGTAGCCCGAGCGCCACGACACACAGGGCAGAAAGCGACGAGGCCATGCCTCAACCCCGATCTTCCCAAGTCGCACCTGCGGAGCAACTGCCCAGAGGCTCTGCTTCACATCTCGCCGCCGAGTTGACTTTGTGGGACAGAATCAAAAACAGCGACGACCCTGAAGAGTTCGCCGCATACCTGAAGAAATATCCCGCAGGCGAATTCGCCGGTTTGGCGAGAATCCGCTTGCGCATACTTGAGTCAAAGAGAGGCGGGGCCACGAGGCCGGGCGGGGAGCGGAAGCAGAAGGCTGCGACTACGCTAACAAAGACAGGGGATATCGTCGCACCAGTTGCCGAACGCGCGCCCAAGGTAAGTGCCGAGGCGCGGCGCGGGACGACGATTGAAGAGACGCTGAGGCTGTTAAAGGAGGACTTCTCGAACAAGCTCACTTACATGGCCACCGCCCCCGGCCAAGACGCCAACGTCGTCAGGGTCACATCCGAAGTGGTGATTGAATATGAGCCGCTACGATTCGACAACTGCCGCATCGAATGGCGCGATCATAAAGACATGCTCTCAGTCGTCCTCGCAGACCTCGATCCACTCGGCGTTAAGGTCGAGCCGCGGAGCAAACCGAACACGTCGTTTTCTATCCCTATCTGGAATCTGACCATCAAGACCGTCGGCGGCACGCCCGCGATTCGAGCACTCAAAGGCGACGGGAGTGGGGCCGTCAGCCACTACAACGGTCTCGACATGCAATTCGGCAACAAAGAAAAAGCCGAGAGACTGGCATGGCTGCTGCAACAGGCTATCAAACTCTGTGCGTATTAGGTGCGATAATCGATGTTGTTGGCATAGTTTGCCAACGGCTCTGTTGCGAAAATTATTTGAGATGTAAAAAGGTCGTGCGCCGCTCCGGTCTATGCTGCAACTTGGAACAAGCTAGCGACAAACTTCGTCTGCCCTCGCGCATGGGTATGAGAGGTAACCGCTCACTTAATAAATTGCTTGTAGAGATTCTCCCCGCGATGATTGAATCTGTATTCAATCTCTTTCAAGTACATCGGGAAGTGATATTTCGACACTCCCCGATAGTTATACAAGATCTGCGATTCTCGAAGGCCGGTAATAACGATTTAGCCTTTGCACGTCAGAAGTTGAGCACCTATTCTAATGTGCTTAACTTCATGAGACCCTACCTTAAATTATGCCACTACCTGACGGCCCCTTCATTTTTGTTAGCTACTCAAGCAAAGATAGCTATTTTGTCCACCCCGAAATTAAGCGCATCGAGATACAAGGCTATGAGACATGGTACGACAAGGAAAAACTTCAGCCGGGTCTCTTCTGGGACGATCAAATATGTAAAGCCATAAAAGCGTGTGCTTGCTTTATCGTATTTATTACTCAGAACGCAATAGACTCTAATAACGTTCTCGATGAAATGGACCAGGCTTTAAAAGCAGGTAAACCCTTCATCTGTATCAATTGGGAAAAGGTAGAACTGCCGCCCCGCTTTCAAGAGCCAGTCCGAAATATACAGGCGTTGGACCGCTACTCCTTACATAAATGTGAATATGAAGAACCGTTGAGCCGTGCGCTCTCCGAATATATTAAGAGGAGAGAGATTTCACCTAAGGAGAACAATGACAGGCATGTAGAAGCACCTGTCCAGCTACCACCTGTCATAGAGTCGGACGCACTTCCGAAAATACTCTTCTTTAGCTTGATAGTTTTGGTAGTGGCCTTTGTCTTTCTCGCCACTGTGGCGATTATCTCGCCGCACCTTGTCTCATACCCGGGCGATCCGCTCGGCGACCGTTTGACTAGCTTCTTGGCGAGTTTCGGGTTCATGGTCATCGCCCTCGGGCTGAGCGGAGGAGCGTTGGCAGTGTATCGGAAATATATAAGGAGGAAAAATGACTGAACTAAATCCTCACCAACGCATCGCGCGTATCTTCGCCTTTTCCTGTTATATCTTGGCTGGCCTGGTGCTTGTGGCGAGCGTCTTCTTCACGCTCGCAGCTGCCACGATGGATATTTCTCAGCTACCGGTCAAAGGCATCACGAACCTGCGTATGGCTATTATGGTTGCCAGCATGTTCATAATCATCGCGCTGATGATTACCTTGTTCGGGTGGCGCGTCCAGAGCTTATTCGGGGAGCAGCGTCGTAAGGAGAAACTGGCCGCCAAATCAGCGGTCGGGTGCTTGAGACTGGGTAGTCTGGGGTGCGGCTTGTGGATGCTGCCCTCGACATTGACTGCGCTCATGACCGGCACGCTCCTTGCCACCGGAGAACCCGTTAGCCCCACAGATATCTTCGTCGGAGTGTCTGGCTTTATCCTTGCGATTATCCTGATGCTATCGGTTGCCTGGTTTATCTCAGCGAATTTCGTGACGCTGAGACCTAATGAACGCAAGCGCGCTTACGAAGGGTATCTGGAACTCGTAAACTCAAGACTGCCTCGATTGGCTGACCCGGAAACGCGGGCCTACGTGCAGGAGCAAACGATGGATGTCATAACGAAATTAGACACAACTCTCAAGAGTACTTTGCTAAACTATCTTAGCGAATCAGGTCTGCTCACCGGGGATAGACGAATTTCCCTGCGCAACGCAGACTTTCGGCGCGTAGATTTGCATTCGATCAGCCTGCCCCATGCAGATTTACGCGAGATTAACTTTCAGCAGGCCAATTTGCAGGGCGCTATACTATTCGCGGCTAACTTATACAAGGCCAAGCTGAGAAACGCTGATCTGCGTCTTGCCAATCTACAGGAGGCTAATCTTCAGCAAGCCGATTTGACTGGCGCAGTGCTGGAGAGAACGAATCTGATAGGAGCAATCCTTGATAAGAGAGCTTTAACTCCGAGTCAGCGCGCACAAGCGCGCTTGGACAAACCATCCACGTAAGCTACAGTATTGGAAGAGAGTCCTGAGCCGTAAGATCGCATCAAGGCGAATAATTACTGGTCATTGCATGACTGTCAGACTTGAGACTCATAGGCCTTCCCGAAGCAGCGTCAGCAATTGAACTAGAAGCAGTCCCATGACGTAAATTGCCAATATTCCAAAGAGCAGAAGCATGATTAGTGGGATTATCTGAATCAGTTGCAAAGGCGGTTGTTTCCATTCGACTCCGAGCCGTTCGTAGATAGGCCGTAACGCCGTCTTAAAAGTGGGTACTCCTGGAATCCAATAATTTTGTCTCAGATTAGGTGATTTAAGCTTCTGCAATCGCGGTGTCCAATCCGGCTCGAAATAAAGGATTCCCTCGACACTGATGTGACTTTTGGAAAAGTGCCCTACTGGCCGGAACTCATGGTAAGGCAAGTGACAGGGAAACACTTTCATCGCCTTTCGTCTGAATTCTTCGTAGACATTCTTGTCTTCCGGGATCAGGAGCAGCAATCTTTCGGGGCGGACGAGATGCCTCGCCGTCCGCAGCTCCCACCAAAAACTTTCCGTGTCGCCCAAGCGTGCCACGACAAGCCGCGCGCGTGACATCAAATTTTCAACCATGTCCTGCCAGTGTTTCTCTTCGGCATACAGGCGCGCGGCTCCCGGCTCTGGAAACTCCTCGCCCGGTTCTCCGAAAGCGATAAAAGGGCCGATCTCAAGCATAACTGTGGCTAGCTCTTGCTCTTCGGTTGATAGATTCAACAAGCGCGAGGTCGTCTCGTCATCCTTGAAGGAACGCAGGTAGAGAACAGGCGGGCGCGTATCGCTGCTCAGCAATTCCGTCGCGCTCATCAAGGTTTTGCGCTGCCGCGCGCGATATTTATTGCTTAACCACTCGGTCAGTTTGTAAGTAGCGGCGAAGTAACACCAGAAGACTGTCCAAAAGAGAGCACTGGGAGAATAACCGCGCATCATCAGAAACACCATCACCAGCATTGCACCAAAGGCAAGCACCCACGCCACGGCGATGCAGCACAGTTCCCATGTAAAGCCTGCCGCAGGCTGCCAGTTCCGTTTCACTTTTCCGGTCTCCGGTTGTTAATTATCATTCTGTGAGACGAAGCAGAAGTAGGTTGATGGCTTCTACGAGCTCTTCTTGCTGTGGGGTAAGAGCTTCGAGTGATTGTGCCTGTTGAAATCTGCTGAGGCTCAACTGTAGGACGCGCCGCGCTTCGGCCTTTCCTTCTTCGGTCGAAGTATTGAGCAGCAGAAGGTATTCAGCGGCAAGCTCAGTGTAGTCCAAAGCATTTTGGATATTCGCTGTCCCATTTAACTGCTCCATGATGGCAAGCGAGGTGCGGAGGCGGTTGAGGTCGTAGTTGTTTGGAAAAGAGAGCGCTTCGCCTGAAAGCTCTTTGACGCTCCTGGTTTTGGTCGGTCTCCATGCTCTGAGACGGCTTAGCGCAATCGGAATCACCATTGAGGAGGCTTTTTGAAAGGCATCCTGCGCCTCGGTCTTTCTGCTCCGGTCCAGCAACAACTCGGCGAGTGTGCCGTAGAGCGCGCGAAGAGCCGTCAGGCATTTCAGATTCTCCGGGTCATCTCTCCGAAGTGTTTCCAGATATGTAATCGCGCTTTTGATGTGGACTTCTCGAATAACGGGGTCGTTTGCGCCCAAAGGAGAGTTTGGCTCCAGCCCGATTAACGGAAGAACTTCCGCGCTGGCATCGAGCGCGAGTTGCGCGTTGCGATTAGCTCTTCGTTGGGCGAAGAAAAGCAGGATACTCAAAGTTGCCAGCGTGAGCAAAAGAGCCATCATCGCCGTCCCCACACTCATCGCGCGCCTGACAAATCGCTCATGCTCTCTTTGTCTCAGGTCATCGTACTCACAGCCAAGCATCGGCGCGATCAGGCGAAGTTTTTCATGCCTCAGGAGGTGCAGGGATTTTGAGAGAGACGATGCGCGTATGTCAGTCGCCAGCGGTTGGGCCAGCCATTCTTCCGGTGTGCCAGAGGTCTGTGTGGAAGCCCTTTTTTCCGGCGGCATCTTGAACAGTTCGTCAGGGATTGCCTCAGCAGGTTCTCCCTCAATGAGAAGCGGCAGAATTTGCCCGCCTCTGCCGAGCCGACGAAAAATGGCAATCTCTTGGTTGATCCATCGCGATTGCCGAGCCAGCGGGGAACAAATGACAATGAGAAAACGGGAACGGCGAAGGGCTTCCGTCAAGCTCTCATTGAGATTACTGCTAACGCGGACTTCATCTCGGTCACGGAAGATTTTTTTGAGCCGCCGCGAGGTGCGAGCGTCGCCGGGGGATTTCTTCAGGAGCGCACGGGGGATGCGGTAAGATTCGAGAGATCGGTGCAACCGCTCGGCTATCTTTTCATCAACGTGCGATGCTGCTCCCATTTTGCGAAAGCCGCTGTAACTGATAAAAGCATCATAGATAAAATCATTCTGCTCCGTAGCGACGACAGAGTGCTCGTCAGGTTGCATAGCGTGAGCGGGTGGGCTGATAGCAATCATGGCTCAAGGCGTATGGTTGAGATAATCTTTTCCAGCTCCTTGAATTGAGGCTTGCTGGCGGTCAGGCTGATGAAGAAGGTCGTTTTATCACCAATCAAGAAGAGGCTATAACCCTGACGCAGATCATCCGCATCATCTCTATAGTAAGTCACATCCATGCGTAACGCGTCAAAATTAGCAAACCGTGTAGGATAGATATTGCCCGTGCCTTCGACGCGCGCCTCTTCTTTCAGTCCATTTATCCACCCCTGAAAAAACGGCTTACTGGTTTCGATCAGGATATGCGACTTCAGTTCTGCAGAAGGGGTTTTCGTTAAAGCCACGTTAATCGTCATAATTGAAAGGTTGGCGGCGCGAGATGGGTCAGGACGAATCACAGTCATAAAGGCTCCGTCCGTTTCTTCTCGTTCAAGCTTCCAGCCGCCCGGTATTTTGATAGCGAAGGCATAATCTGGAGCGCTGTAATCCGTTGAACTCACGCTGCCTGGATTGACCGATGCGCTAACATCTGCGTCCGGCGAATTATCGGATGACGCTCTTTCCTGATGACGACTTGCGCCACATGCCTCTCCTAAGACTACGGTCCACAGCAAAAAAAATAGACTATAAAACCTGTTCACTCTCATAATGAGGCTCGCGTTTCGAGCGGGAAACAATCTCAAGGCTGTATTCGATATGTGCTGTACGATCCGTTAAAGCTCTTTCACTTCCTGCGTGAGGGGATTAAGATGGATTATTCTTTCCCGCTGCTGCACAGCGTAGCTCACCACGTCTCCCGTGCCACCTAATCCGGCGGCGGGCATACCGTCCCAGACAGCAACTAAAAGTTCGGACTGGTCAACCATGCGCTTTCCCGATGCAAGGTACGCCTCCTCATCCGAACCGTATTTCTCCAAAACCTCATGCTTTAATGCATGTCGTAAGAGTCGAATGTATTCCTGTCGATCGCGCTCTTCGGAGAAAGTAGACTCGTATCCGACGAAAGGAATGAGGATTTCAAGTGAGCCGCCGTGTTGCAAGACGGCGTTTGCAAACAACTGATCTGCGCCAACGGCCAATGAAGTGATGCCGATCAAAGGTGGTGTTAAAGAAGAGAGAAGACGGTCAAGCTCCTGCTTTACCCAGCCCCAGCGAGCAGGCTCCTTGAGTCTCTGATGTCCAGTGATGCCGATTCTCATATCTTCTTATTTTCCACCAGCCACCAATATTCGCAGCCACGCAGCGTTAGCTCCACTGTGTGAGAACGGCGTGCCGTCCAGTACAATTGCTCGCCGGGGGTTGAAGGCTTGAGAAGCCCGGCATCCCGGTACTCCTTGAGCAGTTGCGCAACGGCCACCTTTTCTTCGTCCACCGGCTCATGCAGTCTGCCATACTCATCTTCCGGTTCGTGCTCGGGGCTGAGCGGATATTTGTAATTCTCCGTGGGAAATAGCTCTGTGATCTTGTGCAGCTTGATGCGGTCAATCAGCGGAGCGCATTCACGCACGACCCTCACGCTGGTCGCGTAAGATTTATAGACCGGACGCTGCCGCGCCTCCCAGGAACCAAAACGGCGCTCGACGTAGGCGTAAATCGAGGAAGCTGTGACCCACCCCATGTGGTCGGCCGCGCCGCCCTTCAGCGCATCGAGCAAGGACGCAGTGAACAGGCCATGTTTGCCCGCCTCGACGGCTGGCTGTGCCTTGAGCGACGCGGCAATCACAGTCATGTTTTCCCGTAAAACGGCCAACGGGTCGCCGCCGCGCTTGGAACTTAGGAGAGTCGGGTCTGCAATGTCTCCGCTATGACAGCAATCGAGGATCATGATAATGTCACGCGCCTGGGAGTTAATCGCCATCTCGACTACCTCTTGCATAGGAACCCCCCAATCATTTTTCTGTGAGTCGAAGGCGCAGAGGTGTCCGCCGAAGTGAGTCAAGACTCCGTGCCCTGAGAAGTAAAAGAGCACGTCGCCCTTAAAATTGGCGAATAGCTCTTCGCACGCTTCCCTCAACGCGGCACGGGTAATCGGCTGCCCATCTTCCATTTTATCAAGCAACACACGACAGACGTAGTTAGGTCTCTCGTCTGCATTCCACTCAAGCAACTTGCCGACGGCCTCCGCGTCAGCAACACAACTAGACAGCTTGGAAGCGATTTTGTAGGTATCAATCCCAACGATTAAAGCGCGTCTTTCTATGTCCATAACTTTAACTTCGGTGGAACCTCCTTCAAAGTCTGTTAATGAACTGAGCGATGCTTTCCCAAGTCCAATCAATTACCGGAGAGCCAGATAATTCGGGAGGAGTATATCTTTTGCTCCATTCCCTGTGAATATTAACCCCAATCATGGGAATACCCTCTTCAGCAGCGCATTTAATCTCCCAACGAGCACCGCTTGCCTTCTCAGTGTTCGGGCTGATAAGCGCTATCACTCCGTCACATCCTTTGATCTTTGAGCGGCATCGGGTTTTCCATGAGTCTTCCCACGGCTCTTTTACTGACATATCAATGAACTCGAAAGGGCTTTGCTCATCTGCTGCTTGGTGGATGATGCCATCCCGGTAGAAAGCATCTTCAATGGCAAAGCTGATAAATATGCGATTGTTCTTAGCCATACTTTCTCCTCTGAATCTTCTAAGGCGCTAATCGCTTAGCCCTGCTATTGCGTGTCTCACGCATACGGGCTTTCCATGTCGGAGGGGAAAGGGGCCGCTGTATTGCGTGTGAGAACTTGCGGCCCCGAGCGAGGGGTGAGATGAGGTTGTAGATGGTAAAGGTGTGGTTGGTCTCTCCATTCGGCCAACCGTGCATGTAGCGCGTTGCTCCTCTATCCTGCCATCGCGTTTTCTTATCCTGCATTGTGTCGTCTTCCGAATCGGAGAGGGCTTGAAGCGAAGAATGATCTCGCTATCTTCATTAACTATGCAGATACGTCACGGAACGTTATGCTCACTCAGAGGGTTCTTCGAGCGAATCAGAGATTTAGTCGGACCTCTTTTGACGAATCTCCAGTTGATTCTGCGGTTGACTACGGCGCTTATGTATACGCATCATCTTGAGCATGACAAAAGAACTGCTTGAGAAATGGCTGTGAAAACTTGCTTCGTAACGTTTCGGACGACGCGAACATAAGTTTATGAATGGCAAGAGACACATTCAAATGCACAGACGAGGGTATGAATGTTCCGCGCGTCAGACAAAGATACTTGACTTTGCTCACAACGGAATGGCTCGGACAACAATGCCCGGAGTGATTCGTATCAAGCGCATTCTGCTGCCGACATGAAGGACGAATCTAACTGGCACGACGGAGTTCAAAGAAAATAAGGAGAGCTACAATGAAAACAAACGATGATGAAGCACAAGATACACAAGAGGAAAATCAACAGCGCCGAACACGTGGCGGGGCTGCCGATGTTGATAGATCGAAAGATTTCGGAGATGAACAATCGGGTGGCCCTTTCGGTACCCCGGAAAAGGATGCCGCTGAGCCGGAGGAAAAAGCGTAAGCCGGAAAGACATCATGAGTCTCACGGCGCAACGATGAAGCGTTTGTGCTCGCCCGCAAGAACCGCTGCGGAAGACTCAATTTGTCACTCACAATGCGGCGGCGGTGGCGCGCTCGTCCACGCCGCTGCATTCTTTTAGCTTATAATGATGAAAGCGTAAACGATTGGGGCATTGATGGTCTGCATCGTTGTTGCGTCGTCGCCGCTGGCGGATAGTCGCCGCGTTATTATTTAAAATACGCTGTTTTTTTCACTCGCTATCAAGAGTGAGCCTCATGCACAATAGATCAAGAAAGCCTTCCAGCCGGAGCCATCCATCAAGGCGACCCTTTACGAAGGATGCAACTGCCCCGACCTGTTGACACAGCCCATCACTGCTAAGGCTCGCCACGTGATATTTTCAGAGCCGAAGTCCGGACTGATCCCATCCTCGCCGTTTATGCTTAACCGCGCCTTGCACGTAGAGTAACATCCCTCATAACTTTTTCACTTCCTCTTCAGAAACATTGTATCTCCAAACAGTCCGTGTTAAATAGTTGCTGGAATAACAGGCTCTCAACAATAAAAGTGATCGTTGTTTCTGGCTGAAGTCCTCTAGCCTCGCTCGATCTCCTGTTCCATCTGTCTGACGCCGCTAGCCTTCTCAAACGAGGTTCAACTCATGGCAAAGGTCCGAATTATCGGGAAAATAGCTTTCTCCATTCTGATGAGATTTAGCGACGCTCGTGGGCGAATCGCTCTCGCTCTTTGCTTGCTCGCGGGATTGTGTTACGCCAGAGAAACTGGAAGCAGAAACGCGGCGGAGTCCTTCTTTATGAAGACGGCGGCCCTCGCGACCTCAACTGAGCCTCGGATACTAACCCCCGGCGCGGTCGTCTCCGACGTGGTGTTAGCCAATGAGACGCGCGTCTATACTCTCAACATGCCTGCGGGACAGCACGCGCTCGTTGAGATAATGAAAGGAGATCTGAGGTTGAAGGTCTCGGTGTGCGCGGAGCCGGAGCACACCTGCACGGAACTGATCGGCAGGCGTTATGGCAGACTGCGCCTGTCATTCTCTAGCAATACTTTGGCGCTCTACAAAATAGAAGTCCGCTCGATGGAATCGGGCGGCGCAGCAAGGGGCTACGATTTACTCCTCGTCGAGATGGTTGAGGCGAACCCGCGTTATCAATTGGAGGACGACGCTGTACGTATCGAAGCCGAGGCCGAAAGCTTGCGTGACCGCCAAGACCTCTCCTCACAACTGGTCGCAGTGTCGAAATACGAGGAGGCAGTCGGGTTATGGGAGTCTGCCGGTGAACACAGCAGAGCCGCAGAGACGCTCTGCGATATGGGCGACGTGTACTTCTCTCTGAGCCAGTATCCACAGGCTTTAGCGCACTATACAAAAGCTCTCTCGCTCAGCGAGCGGAGCGGCGACCGGCTGAGACAACTTGCCGCTCTCAACGGTATTGGTTACGTTAACGTCTCTCTTGGCGAAAATCAGAAGGCACTATCTTATGCCAAGGAGATGTTAAATATCATCGAGCTGGCGGATGCGGGTGAACGCGACTCCGCGGGCTATAAAAGAGTCAAGGCTCAGGCATTAAACATCATGGGCGAGGTGCATTACTCGTTCGGAGAGTTGCAGCAATCTATCGAGAAGTTTGAGCTTGCTTTATCTCTCTGGAGAGAGGCGGGAGAGCGAAGCGGTCAGGCTCTGGCCTTGCTCAACCTCGGCTATTCCTACAGCGACTTGGGCAATCCGCAGACTGCTTCCGAGCGTTTCCAGCAATCGCTCGCGCTCTGGCAAGCGATCAACGAAGCGCGCGGCACAGCTCTGGCTCAGACGGCTCTTGGCGGGACGTACTCCACTCTCGGCGAAGAGCAACTCGCCCTCAACCTGCACAAACAGGCGGTGGAGCACTTCCGCGCAATCGGCAACAAGCAGGGCGAAGCCATTGCGCTGAACGGAGTCGCCAGTGCCTATCTGGATTTGAACGAATATCAGGACGCCTTCGATAATTATTTTGCTGCACTAAGACTCTACGAGGCCATCGGGAATCGTGACTTTACGGCGCTCAACAAATTCCTGGTTGGGAGGGTCCTGTACCAGAAAGGAGAGACCGAGCGGGCGCTCACATACTATCGCGAGAGCCTCTACCTTAGCCGCGATGTCGGAGACCGCGTGATCGAGGCAAACGCATTGAAGGGGCTGGGCACGGTCTATTTCTCTCGCGGTGAGACAGAGCAGGCACTCGCGCAGTTTGATGCGGCCTTGAAAATCTACCGCCAGGTCGGAAACCTGCGAAGCCAAGCTTATGCGCTGAACGACATCGGTCATATCTATGCCTCATCCGGCAACGTGTCGCAAGCGCTTGCGAGTTATGCGGAAGCGCTGCCGATCATGCGTCAAATCAGCGACCGCCGTGGTCAGGCGTTGACGCTCTTTAACACCGCGAAGGCCGAGCTTCAGCACGAGAACCTGACAACAGCGCTCTCTCTGATTGAGGACTCAATTGCGCTCAGCGAATCCCTGCGCACGAAAATCAGGAACTCTAAACTCCGCACCTCCTACTTTGCCTCGGTGCATCAGCAATACGAATTGTACATCCATTTGCTGATGCGCTTGCATGCTCAACAGCCCGATAAAGGGTTCGCCGCGGCGGCACTCGTGGCGAGTGAGCGTGCACGCGCACGCTCCTTGCTCGACTCGTTGCTCGAAGATAAGATGGAGCCCGGCAAAGGTCTTTCCACCGATCTTCTCCACAAGGAGCAGGAACTACTCCGCATCCTCGATGAGAAAGCGGAATACCAGACGCGCCTGTTATCCGGCAAGCACACAGATGAGGAAGCCGAGCAAGTATCTCAAGAGATGCGCGCCCTCACGATTGAGTATCAGGATGTGCGCTCCAAGCTGAGAGAGCAGAGCCCGCGTTTAGCAAACTTCACGCAGCCCGGCCAGCTACGCGCAGAAGATATACAGGCCATTATTAAGGACGATGATACGCTCCTTCTCGAATTCGCACTCGGTGAAGAGCGGAGCTACTTGTGGATAGTAAGCCGGCATGCCATTGCGAGCTATGAACTGCGCGGACGCTCGACGATTGAAGAACTCTCCCATCGAACTTATGAGCTGCTTACGGCGCGTCAGCTAACAGTAGAAGGCTCACTGTCGGCGGAGGAGAAACTGAAAGAGTCCGACGCTGAGTACTGGCAACAATCCGCAGCACTCAGCACGATGCTGCTCGGCCCTGCGTCTGACCAGCTTAGCTCCAAACGGCTCTTGATTGTCAGTGACGGCTTTCTCAAGTACATCCCTTTCGAGGCACTGCCAGCGCCTAACCAATCACCCAGTCGGACGAGCGTGGCGGAGCTTGAGCTACTCTTCTTCAACCATGAAATCGTCGGCTTACCGTCGGCTTTGACGCTGGCCGCGCTGCGCAATGAGAAGCATCCAGCGGACACTGCGACCAAGACCATTGCCGTGATAGCCGACCCTGTGTTTGAAAAGGATGACCCGCGCGTTATCGCCCTCATGCCCGAGAGCAGCGCCCCGGCGAAAGAGGACGGTGATGGAACTTACCTCTCCAGCGCCTTGAGAGATTTCACCGGACAGAATAGTCAGCCCGTTATTTCGCGCCTTCCCTCCACGCTACGCGAAGCGAAGGCCATCATGGCCTTAACCCCACCGGACGAGAGGACAGTCGTTGTCGGCTTCGCTGCCACCAAAGAGCGAATCGAGAGCACCGAATTGAAAGCTTATCGCATTCTACATTTCGCCACCCACAGTCTACTCAACAGCGAGACTCCTGAGTTGTCAGGAGTTGTCCTGTCCCTTGTTGACGAACACGGGAACAGTCGTGCAGGCTTCCTGCGCTTGCACGATATCTATCACATGAATTTGTCCGCCGATTTGGTCGTGCTGAGCGCGTGCCGCACCGGCCTCGGCAGGAATGTTCAAGGCGAGGGCGTCGTCGGCCTCACGAGTGGCTTCATGTACGCAGGCGCGAAAAGCGTCATCGCCAGCTTGTGGAAGGTGGACGACGATGCCACAGCAGAATTAATGAGCCATTTCTACAGGGCCATGCTGAAGGATGGATTACCGCCTGCGGCAGCACTTAAAGCGGCTAAGCGGGAGATGTGGAAACAGGAGCGTTGGCGCTCGCCGTTTTACTGGGCGGCATTCACTCTTCAAGGCGACTACACAGCGGACCTCAGAGCTACGCCCCGCCTGAACCCCGTGCGAGATCTGGTGATCGGAGCCGTTTTGGTGCTGGTCAGCGTGTTCATATCCATGATAGCAGCGCGCTACAAGCGCGGCTCGCACTCTGTATGAAAGCGGCTGCTCATGCTCGCTCCGTCATAATTCGTTATCTCAAAATGAGCTATTATCTTTAGGTGAAAATTGATTTGAGCCTAACCGAAGAGAAGTTTCATCAATTGCTTGCTTGGCTTGACCCTGATCCCGCTCGGGCCGGTGAAAAATATGAGGTGATTCGTCATCGGCTCATCGACATTTTCCTTAATCGCCAGTGTGAAGATGCTGAAGACTTGGCAGACGAAACGATCAACAGGGTGGCGAAAAAGGTGGGAGAATTGAAGGATAGTTATGTGGGAGACCCGGCCCTTTACTTTTATGGCGTCTCCAAGAAGATTTTGCTGGAATACCGTCGCAAGCGTAGTAAACCCCTTCAAGCTCCCCCGCCCGTAGCCTCACGGAGCGAACTGGAGCCGTACATGGCATGTCTAGACGAGTGTTTGGAGAAGCTTGAGTCAGCCAGCCGGGAGATGATTTTGCACTATTATCAGGAGCAGAAACGGGAGAAAATCTCGTCGCATAAGGAAATGGGAACGAAGTTGCATCTCAAGGCGGGAGCGTTGCGTGCGCGCACACATCGCATTCGAGTCAAGCTTGAAAAATGCGTGCTGGAATGTCTTGAGCGCACGGCTGAGAGTAATGATATTAGACTTCTTCCCATATAAGGGTAGAAGCTGTTACCAGTCATGAAGGGCAATCCTAGATGAGACAGCAGCGTGATGAAGAAGTGCTAATGAGAAACTATCTCTTGGGTATCCTCTCTGACGAAGAGCAAGAGCAGGTCGAGGAGCGTCTGCTTTGCGATGATGGCTTCGCAGAAAGACTCTCCGCGGCTCAGAATAATTTGATTGACGACTATGTTTTCGATGCCCTGTCTGAAAGCGAGCGTGAAAGTTTTGCGCAAAACTTTATCCTCAACGATGAAAGACGCAAGAAGATGCTTCTAGCCCAGTCACTCGAAATTTATGTGGATGAGCATTACGGGCCTCAGCCTTCCCGGCCAGACGACTTTCCCCTCCCGCCACCATGGTGGCGGAGTCCATTGCACTTGCTCAGTTCCCACAAGACTTGGTTGGCTACCCCCGTTATCGTGCTTCTCCTGGTTTTCCTCATTCCGAAGATAGTGAGCCGGTTAAAACCATCCAATCCAGTTGCGCTCATCAGTACGCAACGCGCGAGCATTGAGCGCCAGATAGCCGAACTCAACAAGCGCCCAGCCGATCAAAACGTTCAAGCTCTGCCTAAATACGAACTGGCCCTTCAACCGACTCTACTGCGGGCAGGCGGCGGCATTGCGCATGTAATTCTCAACAGCGACATTAAGCTCTTAGTCCTCAAGCTTGCGCTTCCTCAGCCACAGCGTGAAAAATATAGTGCGCTCGTGCTGACGGTTGAGGGTGAGGAGCTTTTCGCCGCCGGGGAGTTGACGCGAGAGACTGATGCGGGCGGTGGAGTGGTTATTCTCAAAATACCCTCTGAATTTCTCACGACGGGCGATTACCAGATTCAACTGCGGGGGGTTGTCGCCGACGGTCAGCTAGATAACCCCGTGCGGTACAACTTCCGCGTCATCAAGTAAGAGGTGAGCGTGATGCTCACCTTGAAAGACACAGTTGCAGTCTCAAGGACTCGCGCCGAAATCAGACACCTTTATCCATCCCTCTCGCCATTCTCCTCCCTGCCTTTCTACCAGCGCCGTAACGTTTCAGATAGACGAATCATAGTCATTGATTAATGCCGGAGATATTCATCCTTTCGAGTCCAGACTCGTAGGGGAGGTTCGCGGGCAAGTCCCGCCGCGTCTGAATTCTCAGCCCGGTGGTCGAGACTCCGGCTATGGCAAATCTGACTGTGCGGGGAGGAAACCGAATGCTGTATGAGAGCAGCCGAACGTGCTTATCCGGCGTTCATTCTGATAACTGTCAATGTGCGCTACCTGCAGCATTGCGTAACTTTGGTCCAGGCCCTCCTTCGCAAGATTCCGAAGAATATTTGGCTGCGGTTTAATAAGATGCTTTCTAGCCGGTTCCTAACATTAAGCCTTCCTCCTCGTATTGTTTTATCGCTTCTGGCACTTTGTGCAGTCTCCATCCTCTCTCTTTTTACTTTAGGATGGAAGGCAGATGCTCAATCCGCCAGTTCTCAACAGAAGTTTGGAAACCACTTCATTCTGTTAATAGACGATTCCGGTGATATGAGTTCTTACAAAGAGGTCATCAAGACTTCATTGCCGGAACTGCTCTTTAACGGGAAAGTAGATGGGCAGACGGTTAATGCTTCTCTGCCTAAATTTCAGGCGGACAGGGATCAGGTGTCGGTTGTTTTCTTCACTATCTATAGCGGGACAGAATATCGCGGTTGCGCGGGAAGACAAAAAGGCTCTTCGGTGCTGCCCGAGGATATGTTCATCTTGGAGTCAGTGGACAGTTCGACGCGGGAACGCTTCGCCGCTTCGCTCGAAAACCAACTCTTCAAGCCGTGTCGCTTTGGCGGTAGTCTTTCTCCTATAGCGACAGCGCCTTCTCTGATCCTGCCCTACCTGCAAGGGAAATTGCCTGCGGATAAATTATTTTCCAGAACCATTATTATCGAGGCGACTAATGAAATCTACAACACGACTGCTTCGCCCGCTTCGGAACTAGCAAATTTCCAAAGGGGATTCATCGTGAAGGGCACGAAACAGAGCGTGGAGGGCACGAAAGAAGCCGTTGACAAGAGCTATCAGGTCGCAGCAAGTTTCTATTTCAATTCCCCACCGAACTGGAATTGGACGATTGGCTCACTACACCTTAATACCTTTGAGGCTGTGCCACTTCACCCTGTCGAGACGGTCCTCTCTTACCAGCGGAAAATGCAGGTTGATCGTCAGGCTGTTTCAAACGACAGGCTGCGTCTCGTCCCCGAACCGCCGCATACCGGAGATCTGCACGTAATTCTCGACACGTCCTCAGCTTATCGCTTCCGCCCGCTCTATATGCAACTGAGCTTTCAAGGGGCGAACGGCGGCGCGTGGAGACTGGGGGAACAAGCGATTCTGCCGGATATGTCGATCAATCTAGCGCCGTGCCAGCCGCCCGCTTGCGTGGATGAAGGAGATCGAATTGCAATTCCGCTACTTGCAGCGGCTGGGGAGAGCCTTTATATCTCGCCCACAGACCCCGAACTGACTGCCGGGAAAATCAACTTCACGGTCGGCTTCAGTTATGAAACAGGAATCTACAATCATCTCTTCGTCAAAAGCTCGGAGCAGCATATCGAGGTCACGCCGACACAACCCGTCGTCGTGTCAGGAGTCTTCGGGATTTTTCCTAATGTCAAACTTGATAACCGGGAACTGGCGAGCCTGTGGCGAGATGATACAGACGGGGTGACGACGCAGGCCGAGGCGAACGACCGATTGCAGGCGCGACATAACCAGTACTGGGTCATGTTGCTGCTGCTTGTCATTGCGCTGGTCGCAGCCCTGATCTTTTATCTTTACCGCACTAAATACCAGCGCCCCTTTCAGCCGAGCCTGGAATGGAAGCCTGCTTCCGAAGTGGTCGTGGATTTCAACCGGCCCGCTGCGAGCCGCGTGCTCGTCGGAACATTAGAGGTAGTGAACGCAGGGCAGGTGCCTTGGTTTGGCCGCCTCTGGCACAATGAAGAGCAACCGACGCGCGACGCCGTGTTTACCCTCACCTATGACTTCTTCAAAGAAAGTGGCCTTGAACTTACATCTCTATGCCCCATCGGCTTCATCCGGGTCGGACAAGGTGATGCAGAACAGGATCAGCTAGACCTGAGCACCAATGAAGCCGTCTCGCACAGCAAAACCATATTTCTCTTCCTCGCGACAGAATCCCTGCTCGACTACAGGCAGCCGTCGAGCAACGGTGAGCATGTCTTGGACAAGAGTTTCAACATCGATTTGCTCGTGAGGATGGAGTGGGGGCAGAACGGCGAGATGGATACGGGCCGAAATATATTAGCTCCAAAACTCCTCTCCCTATTCGGCGGCAAAGATCACGATGCCATCTCCTGCGAGATGCAGTGCAAGCTGACGATCAAACCGGAGCAGGAGCATAAGCCGTTAGTAGCTTACGTAGCTTCGCCGGAACCGAAGCTGGTCTTTAAAGAAGGCCGCAAGATTCAGGTGGGCAAGTTCATTTTCAAAAGCCAGGCGGAGCATCTCTTTGCCGCACCGTTTGAGTGGGGCGATTACATGTTGCAAGTCTATCGGGGGAATAAGCCGCTCGGCGGGGAGCCGATTAAGCTTGCGCAATCGCGGCTAACCTTATTGCCTAAGGCGAAAGCCGAAGTCCCGGTCTTGCTTGATTGTGACGGGTCTGTGATGACTAACCCTGAGCCTGTCAGCCACGCTTACATCTTTAAGCTGCTGGGCAATTTCGACCCTTCTTCCGAAATTCCGCAGCACACGATGACCATCTTCCGCGACGATGCTCGCGCCGAGATAGTGCTCAAAATTCTTCAGATCGAACCAGCGCGGGAGATTTACTGGACGCGAGATGGCAGGCTGGAGCAGCGTTTAGTTGGGCGCGACGGGACAGAAGCGGGAGAACTGCCCGTCGAGCACGAAACGATTTGGCTCGATGCTCAAAAGTTTGAGTTTGATGCGAGCGACAACGGCCCATACGACCTGCTCAAACTCGAAGTCGGCAATTCCGCCACCAGCGGGAATGGTTTTGTAGATGTTCAGGTGACGACCATCTTTGCTGACGAAGAGGTAAGCAGCGGGATTCACTTGCACGACGAACGGCAGAAAAGCAACCTGTTGGGGGTATATGACTTCGATCAGAAGTCTCCACACATCCACGTTGCAGAGGGCGCAGCCCGGGAGACACGCGTTATCCGTTTCTTTCCCGGATTCATCAGCCGCATAGACGGGGCGGTTGTCTCTTCCGAGAACTTACGGACGGAAGTGAAGCTTACGATTCACGTCCAGACCGATCAGGGTGAGGACACTCGGCGCGAGTTGCGCATCATTGTTCCGCTTGGCCTGGAACAACTGCCTAGTCCCAATTGGCTGTGCATAGACTATGGCACTTCGGCCATCGCGGCGGCGTTTGGTTCCGGCTGCGAAGAGCAACTGCTCCCGATTCCGCTGCAAGAGATTAAAGGTCGAGATGAGGTGAGCTTAGCCAGCTATGACCCGAAAAACATGGAAAAGGACAGTCGCTTTCTGCTGCCTAGTTGGGTCGCGTGCGATGCGGACATACGCGAGACTGATACGCAACCGAATAAGCTCAAGATTACTCGACCGGGTTTCCCCGGTTATAGCCCGCCGTCGCTGAAGCCGGGCGACCCGGCCTTCATCAGCTTGCCTGCGCCCAACCACCTGTTCGCCGATGCTCCCGGCAGAATCATCTATTCGATTAAATCTTGGCTCGGCCAGTCAACGGCGAATATTCCGCTGGAGACGCCAGTCAGCTATGTAAAAGACGACGAAGTGGTGACGGGCACGACTCTGCCCTTGGATAAGATGGTGGAGTCAAGTTTCGCCGCGCTGATAGAGGGTTATCTACTGGCGGAAGGGACAGACTACCGCGCCGACCAGATTATCATCTGCCACCCGAACACCTTTACACGCAACCATCAACAGAAGTTGAAAGAATTTGCCTTCAGAGCCTTTAGCCGGAGGTTCGGGATTCAGCGCCCGGAGCGCGTGCACCTGATTAGCGAATCGGATGCCGTCGCCTACTGCTACTGTCGAACGCAGATGAAAGATAATCGTGGCGCTGGAAACGAACGATTACTCGTCTATGACTTCGGGGCCGGGACGCTCGACCTCTCTCTTATTCGGATCGAATGGAAGAAAGTTCCCTACTGCTATCCTGCTCGCTGGAAGGTCGAAGGGCGCATTGGCGTCCCGGTGGCCGGAAATTATCTTGACGAAACCCTCGCACGCATCGTCGATAGACTCCTATGCGAGCGATTAATCTTCCAGAGCCATGCTCATCTGAAATACACCTACCGGGTCGTTGGCAAGTCTTTAGTCTCAGGCAAAGATTCCGAGCATCGCAAAGCGATTAAGGAGTTATGGGAGGCGCTGCGCAAGGCTAAACATAAATGGAATGGCAGCGGTCCGTTGACTGTCGAGGTTGGGCTTGTGACAGGAGAATGGGGCGTGGTCACCTTGACGGGAGGCGAAATCGGGCTGGAAGGCTTACCCAAACTTCCACCGCCTACAGACGAGGTTGGCCTCTGGACCAAGCAGAATAGCCTCTATCTATCAATCCCCGCCGATGTGATCCATGGCGATGATCGGCTGAAGGAGTTTCAAAAATTCGTCACGGAAACAGTTATTGATGAACTGTTACACGCGGCGAATGTCCCGGCGAATGAGGTCAATACAATCGTCGTCTCCGGTCGCGGAGCACTTTGGCCAGGCCTGCGCGATGACGTGTGGAACAAGTTTCCCGGAGCTGAGCATCCTGACTTGCTGCGAGACGGCACGATGAAGAGTGCCGTCGTCCAGGGGGCCATCGCGCGCCAGGACTTAAACATAGATTTTGAAGAGGCAGAAGATGAAAACAGATTCAAGCCGAAACTCGGGGTCCTCATCAACGAGGAACAAGACATTATTACCGAAGATGACTGGGACAAACCGATTGACCTAAGCCGGAGTCCGACCTTTCGCATCGTGCAGATTAACCTGAAGGAGCCGAATCCGCGCGTGGATTTAAAGTCTCTGCGGAAGCATTTCTACATAGATGTTGATGGCAAGCTCTATCGACGCAGGGACAATCTGATTTATGTCAGCCGTGCTGAAGAACGAAATGGGAAATTCATGCTCAGCATCAGAGACTCAAAGGGTCTGATTCGGTCAACCATCGGTGAGACGTTCGGCTCACCGTCGGTCACTCACGCGCCGTGGCCG
>JBAWGU010000025.1:0-6775 GCA_049593215.1 Pyrinomonadaceae bacterium | reverse complement strand
ATTGAGTCTTCTTCAATCTCCGTTTGCTTTGGAGGGATGCGTCCACCTGCGGGGCGCATCGTTTGTTCGCTTCTGTCAAACTGTCTGACCGGAATGCCTTCATCAGTTCTCGCGCTGTTTGCGCTGTCAATGAAATGCACGTCGCTCGCGTTAATCTCAAGAGTATAACGCGGCTTGCCTTCCTTGTCCGTCCAATCTTCCGCGTGCAGGCGGCCTTCAACGTAAACGCTTCTTCCTTTAGAAAGATATTTGGAGACGGACTCGGCCTGCTTGCCCCAGACGGTCACCTTGAACCATGTCGTGATGTCTTGCTGCTCGCCTGCGCTCGTTTTGCGCCGCTCGTTGCTCGCAATGCTAAAGGTGCAGACGGGCGTGCCCTGCGCGGTGTAGCGCATCTCAGGGTCGCGGCCAAGATTTCCAACCACAATAATTTTATTGAAAGACATTTTTTTGCGGATACCTCGCTTTCAAATAGTCGCAGATTCGGGGAGTGAGCAAAACGACGCGTCCGAAAAGAATAGAGAGCATCGCTTTGTTTCACACTCGGCATAGTGTACCAACTACGACAAACATTGTACAGAACTATTCCAAACTCTGCTCTCTGTTTATTCTTTGGGCTTGCTACCAGAGCTTTTTTGTATCGAGGATGTGAGACTTGCCTGAGAATTGCACAACCGTATCGTACATATGCTTTGTGCCGCCCGGGCCGTCGCCCTCTCTCCCGTCCCAGAGACAAATGAAATGCACTCGGCGTGGGCCGTGCGCCAGTGCGCTGTAGAGCATCCAGAGATTGACGCGCCTGTAAGGGTCGGAGTCTTTCGGCGTTGGCCCAAGCTCGTCCGGCATGAGTTGAAAACTGTCTGCGCCTTCCTTGATCCAATAGAATCGTTTCTGCCAATCGTCTCCGGCAAAAGTTACAGACTTTTCCAAAAAGGCAGGCACGTTGAATGGGAGGCGCACTTCCAGAGGAACCTTGCGTACGAGACAGGCTTCCGCGAAAAGAATATCGCCGCCGTTGGCCGCGCTGCACAATGCAAGGTCAGCAGGACCAGCGCCCAGCTCTTCAAGTTTTCCGGCGATAGCCGCCGCCGCAATCTCCTCTTTGTTCGCCGGAAATCTCGGCTCTTCCCGGTCGGGCCGATCAATCATGTGCCCGCTAAAGAGAAAGATGCGTCCAGGCTCTTTTGGAATCTCCAGCGTCTCCATTTCACGATTCAAGACAGACAACGCCGCTGCAACTTCCAGAGGACGAAAACTTAAATCCTGAAGGAGCAGGAGCTGTTGTCTGGTTGAATTAAGAGCGTACCGATCTTTCTCAGCCACGGCCACAGCGTTTTCATAAGCCTCTTTAATCTCCCTCTCTTTACCGGACAAGAGTTCGAGGTCTGCCAGTGTGGCTCTGGCCCAGTAATCGCGCGGGTCTTTTGCCAGCGCAGACTCGACCGCCCAGCGAACGCCTCCCTCCAGAGCCTTGCGCTCCTGTGGTTTCTCATTGCGTCCTGTCAGATGCTTGAGCAAGCACATCAAGGTTAGAGCGTTGATGCCCGGATAGAAATAGCTGGGGTCTTTACGGAATCCGAGCAGGTAAGTGCGTATTGCTTCCTTCAAGAGGCTTGCGTGCGCCTGAGCCGCCTCACGCATTTGTTCAGGAGTCTGCCCATCCCTCTTCCATGCTTTAATCCAGGTATCTTTCTCCACGCGCCCCAGAAGCCCCAGGCTCTCAGCATCATCCGGGCGGTTTTTGACCTCCTCCTTGAGCCACACATCTGCCTGAGGATACCTTTCAAGCCGACCCAGAATGCCGCCCTTCCTGCGTCGGCTGTCCAAATCCGTCTCATCAATCTCTAAAGCCTTTTCAAATAGCTTGAGCGCAAACTCAAACTGTTCCAGTTTGAACAACGCTTCACCAGCCGCGCGATATGCTTCGAGACGCAGGAAGCGCGTCGGCAGGTCTTCTGCAAAGACCATGATGTCGCCGGGGCGTCCCTGCATTCGCGCCACTTCAATGCGTTTCTCCCATTTCTCCTGCGCCTCCCAAAACTCGTTCACATCGCCGACGCGCAAAGACTTCCACTCCGGTTGCTGCAAATTCGGAAGTAGGTGATAGACAGGGCTTGTCTTGCGACCGCGCCAGGCGCTCATCGTCTGCGTGGCAAACTCTGCTAAAGCCTTCTTATCACTCTCAAGAAAATCCGGGTCGGGCACGCCGTCCTTGATGTGATAGCGCAACGCCCGCTCGACGTAATTATCAAAGGGCATGTAATCGCGTAACGATTGGATTTGAACGACGCCGCGCTGGCGCAGAGCATGTCTCACCCCGAGTTCGTACCAGACGTTCGGGTTATCAATCGAGAGGTCCACGACCACCAGATCGGCCAGCAACAACTCTTGAAACATATCCGTGAGGATATTGCCCGCGCGCAACTCTTCGTCCGCGCGAAAGACCTCGAAACCCGCGCCCTCAAGCGCAGGCTTAATGTAATCGCTGTAAACCTTATTGAAGTTCACGCCCTCTTTCGTCCCAAAGGGCATCGCCACAAACACGTGCTGCGCCATTCTGCCTCCAATCGAATAAAAGCGAGTTCGCAGATTTGATAGAGAGGTTAAGAGAGCAGGATAAGCGCGAGCAGTCTAGCAGAAAATGAGGACTTCAATCGCCAAATCTTTTCCGGATAGTGGGGCAGTTAGAATGAAGGAGAAAGAATTTATGCTTCCGCAAGTTTCATATCTCACCCTCAAACAACTTCCGTTATCAATTAAGGCTTTTCAAATCAGGCTCAATCCATTCGATGCGTGCCACACAAGACATCAGACGATCACGGCTATAGTATTCCAACGGAAAATTTTTGTCGCCGCAGGTTTCAATCAAACCGCTCAAGAGGCTCGTGAACGAGCAATCCTTATCGGCGTTTGAGAGATAGCGGCTGATGGCGTGAATGTAGAAGAGCGTAATCGTCTCGTGGTAGCCGCTCGTAGGCGTGGTCTCGACGCCGCAGGCTTTGTTATAGAGTTTGATGCGGTCGCGTATCAACACTGTGGCCTCCGCTTCCGTGCGGCGCATGAGATACCAGAGCGCGACTGTCAGATGCGCATGATGCGTCCACTCTGCACGCGGGAGCGTGCATGATTCAAACTCGCGCACGAGTCGTTCGACTTCCGCGTAGCTGGCAGATGGACTCACAGAGATTTCTATCACGCTACTCATTTTATTCTCACCATAAACATAACTTCTGCGCCTTGTGAACGGTGGATACTTATAGCTGATTGCGATTGGGTGTATCCGTTTAGAGGCGGTCTGTGACCGCCGTCTCAACTCGAACCGGCGAGCAAGCCCGCCTCTAAACGGAAGTTAGTTGGGTTACGTAAAATCTGACACGCGGCTTGACCTCAAGCCACTGCCTCTTCATCAAGGAAGAGGTATTGACGCCACTCAGGACGCGACGCGGCGTAGTGTCGCAGCGCAGCCTTGTCTAAGCCGTAGCGAAGCGCGCTCGGCGTTGTCAGCAGAGGCATACGCGCTTCGTCCGGCGTGCGGTCGCCCTTGCGCTGGTTGCAAAGCTTGCAGGCAGCGCAAAGATTCTCAGGCTCGTGGCGTCCACCGCGCGAGCGCGGCATGATGTGATCGAGCGTCAGGTCAAACGACGTGCCCTTCGCGCCGCAATACTGGCAGCGCATCTTGTCGCGCATCAGGATTCGCAAACGCTGCTTGCCTGAGTGCTGGCGACGCCTGTGCAGATCAAGATACTCGACCAGACGAATCACGCTCGGCGCTTCAAAGACGAAGTGCTGCGAGCGCAAGACCCTTGTGCCGTCAACTTCAACTGTTTCAGCCACGCGCTTCCACACCAGACGAACGGCGCGAGCGACATCCACAGTACCCAAAGCTTCGTATGAAGCATTCAAAAGTAGAACCTTCCTTGTTAAGACCAACATCCTCGCACCTCCTTTCCCGTTCAGTGTAAAGAGCGCGCGGCGGCACGCTCGCGTTAAATCAAAAGCACGTGATGAGACTCGAACTCATAATTTCCGGTTTTGCAGACCAGCGCCTTACCCTTTGGCTACACGTGCAAGAGCAAGGATGAAGGCGGAAGGATGAAGGATGAAAATGTAGCTGCCGGAAATGAGTGATTCAATCAACGCTATCACACTTTCATCCTTCCGCCTTCATCCTTCATCATTGCTTTTCTGGCTGCGACGGCAGGACTCGAACCTGCAATCTCCCGGTTCAAAGCCGGGCGCGTTGCCTACTTACGCCACATCGCAAAAAGCTTGGAGGCGGAGGCTGGATTTGAACCCGCGTTCTCCAGAATATGAGTCTGGCGAGATTGGCCGCTTCTCTACTCCGCAACTTTCAAATGGCCGGAAGTGGACTCGCACCACTCTCTTCGGTTTTTCAAACCGACGCTTGCGCTCTCTCAGCTATCCGGCCCGCAAGTCATAGGGAAAAGTTTTAGTGGCTGGAGCCGGACTTGCACCTGCGCCCTCACGTTTATGAGACGTTTGCTCTACTATCTGAGCTATCCAGCCATGAAAAAATCTGGTCGGGGCGCGAAGACCCGTCCGAGCCTTCTCTTTACTCCACGGGCCGCATTCGCAGTCGCGTGCTGCGAAGGGCTGAGCCACGCCCCGCAAGAAATTTTGGATGTGGCGATGGGAGTCGAACCCACAAACTCTCGTTTACAAGACGAGTGCTCAAGCCGATTTGAGCTTCGCCACATCTAGCCTAAAGAAACTGTAGCGGTGGGAGTCGAACCCACGATAGCTGCATTAACAGTGCAGTGCCTTACCAGCTTGGCTACGCTACAAAAATCGGATGTCGGTCCCGCGCCCCGGCAAGCGCAGGAAAGATTTTCTTCCCCGCGCTCACTCGCGTCCGGCTTTTCGTTCAGAGGTGAGGCTTGTTGTTGGTTGGCCTTTGGATGGTCTCTGAAAGGCGCGCTTTTTTAATGGCCGCCGACATCGAAAACGGTGAAAGCAGTGATGAGTGAAAAGACAAGAAAATCTTTTACTCATCACTTAGTTGATGGTCGAGAAAGGATTCGAACCTTTGACCCGTTGTTTGTAGGACAACCGCTCTGGCCTGACTGAGCTACTCGACCATTTTGTGAATTGGAAAGTTGGAGTGGGAAGCGGGAGTCGAACCCGCGTCGCGGACATGGCAAGCCCGCACTCTGAACCAACTGAGCTATTCCCACTTGTAAAAGTTTGGCGAGCCAGAGAGGACTCAAACCTCCGACCTCCCATTTAGAAAACGGGCGCTCTTTTCATCTGAGCTACTGGCCCAAGAAAGGCAATGATGAAGGCGGAAGGATGAAGGATGAAAGCGCGGCAGTTAAAGTTGAATTATTCAACCGACGCCATCACGCTTTCATCCTTCCGCCTTCATCCTTCATCCTTGCGTTTCTGACGGAGGATGAGGGACTCGAACTCTCAAGCGCATTCGCGCAACAGTTTTCAAGACTGCGCCCTTACCAGTTAGGGTTAATCCTCCGAAACGGATTGGCAGGAACGACAGGACTTGAACCCGCACATGCTGAGTTGGAATCAGCCAGGCTGCCATTACCTCACGCTCCTGCAAAAAATTTTGAGAATGTGCGGAGAAGGATTTGAACCTCCGTCGGTTCCAAAAGGAACTCCAGCTCTACAGGCTGGCGCATTCAACCGGACTCTGCCACCCGCACAAAATTTTGTTATAGTAAAACGAAGAGGGCAGACGGATAGCGTGTCACCGGAAGGTGTTTAGACACACTTCGGCGCACACTTCTCCTGCGATGGTTGCAGCCCGAAGGACTCTCGCAAAGCGCTTGGGCTGCGACCATCTGAAGGCATCCCCTGCCCTCTTCCATTCACAAGGTACTTCAGTTATCAAACAACAAAAAAGGAGCGGGCCGTTTAGCTTCAACAGGGAAGCTCGGCCCGCTCCTAAAAATTCTCTTCCTACTTTAGCTTTCGAGATTTTGGGAGCGGGATCCGCTCCCGCTTTTTACATCTGCAACCGGCGATTATCCGAATTTCCTAAGAAATTCAGGCTTTTTTGCTGTCTCTGTTCGAGCGAGCCGCCAATTGCGTTGATGGCTATGGAACTCGGGCAATAGACAGACAAAGCCGCGCCGGGCATCCCGACGACATGCAACCAACGGGTCGCCTGTGCCGTGCCGCGCGTCTCTGTCCGAATTGTTGAGTTCCTTAACATCTTAATCTCTTTCGCTTCAACTTCGCCTTCACTCACTCCGGGAAAACGAATTGCTATTTATAAACTTCATCTAAATTTCTGTCAACAACTTTTTCATCTTTGCTGCAACGCTGGCTCTGTTTACGTTGACCCGCTATGCTAAGTTTCTCAAAAAATAATTTTGGTTGTCCGCGCTAAAAAAACAATAGGGGCAGTGACAAGTACTCTGCCCGTCTTATGCTCAAGCAATAAATTGACAGGGATGGACAGGATACGGGAGAAACGATGAAGGAGGAATGATGAACGCGGAGGGGAAAGACGAAAAGCTTTCTCCTCATCATTCATCGTTTCGCGTTCAGCATTTCTTTTATCCTGTCCATCCCTGTTTGATTGCGCCTTTCGCTTTCATACATCAAGCACAACTTCGTGTCGCTCAAAGCTGCTCGAAGAAAAGCTCGTCCTCGTAGCACCAGCCCCACTCCTCACCCGGCTCTAAGGATTTAACAATCGGGTGGCGCGTCGCGTGAAAATGTTTCGTCGCGTGCTTGTTCTTGGATGAGTCGCAGCAACCAACATGGCCGCACATCATGCACAGGCGCAGAT
>JBAWGU010000024.1:0-1648 GCA_049593215.1 Pyrinomonadaceae bacterium | reverse complement strand
CTTCCAGCGTCCTCTGCGTGTTCTCTTTGCGACCTTTGCGGTTAAACGCTCCTTACCTGCTATTGCAACTTGCTCCAAATAACGTGAGTTCGACATATCTCGAACTCACGTTATTTATTTTGGCGTGCCTGCAAGACCGGAGTTTTTGAGTTGTTCGTAGATATGCTGCGCGACCATCTTGTTTCCTTTGCTGTTAATGTGAACGGAATCTGCGTACAGGTCATCGCTATAATCCAGAAAGATGTTGCTGAGGTCGAAGAAATAGCAATCGTCGCCGCGCTTCTCTGAGTTTGTTTCTCTGGCTGCTCGAAGAATGCGTTGGTAGACATCGCGGAAGTGTTGTTGGAAAGCTTCCGTGTCGGGGAGCGCGGCTTCCTGTGCGGTGAGGCGGCGTTTGAAGGCAAGGCTCGGTTGCAGGAACGTCGCCACTTTGAAGTGCGCGCCACCGCCTATCAGGCACATCCTGTTCTGATTTCCAAGATAAGCGGACGCGATCTTTTCCTTCCATTCCTGAGAGCCGTATCCGGCCTCTTTCCTGAGCGAATTAAAGTCAACGAGTTGAGAGAATTCTCTCGCGTGAGCTTCAAGCTTGTTGGTGGGGAATCCTGTCAGGACAAGTTGCAGAAAGCTGCTGTGACTGAGCCAGCGCCTGAATGAATAATCTTTTTCCAGAATGCGGCGACGCAGCTCGCTCATGCCCGTCTCATGCTCAAGCCACGTGAAGGGATAACCCGGACGCGGGTCCAGCGCGTAAGGAAAGTAGAGATCATTAAACCCGTCATAGACGATCACGAGGTCCGGTTGATAAGCCGGAACGGTCTGCGCCATCTCGGCCAGCTCCTGCCCTGAGACGTATGCCGGAACTCCCCAGTTATAAACTCTCACCTCCGCGCGCCCGTCCCTGTGAAAGAGTTGTTCGAGCTGGCCGGGGATGGAATTCTCAAGAGGAAAACCCGCAAAGACCGTCGAGCCGCCGATGACTATAATCCTGAACTCGCTTCCCTTATCTTTGACGGGAAGAGCGCCGCGAAATCCTAACTCGTTACGAACCTCTTCCCCCGAAATTTTTCGATCCTCCGCGCCGAATTCCGCTTCACTTGCCAACAGCCTTGCGTTTGGCTCGCCGCCGAACTCAACGTAAGGACGTGGATAAAAAGAGTGTGGAAACTTTTCCGGCGAGCTAACCGACTCCGGCTTGTCCGGCTCAGGCTGAGTCTTGGAAAAGCGACGGACGTATATTTCGCTCAAGACAAAGAGCGCCAGTATCGTCAGAAACAGATTACGGTTGATTTTATGAGAGCCTGAGAGCGCGACGGAAATCAGCGTGGCAATCAGGAACGTCGTGATGAGCAGAACGCAGAAGTAGCGGATGCTGTAGCGGCCCAAAACTGCCGGATGCGGCGATATGTTGCCGAAATATGGCGCGACCAGCCACAGCGCAAGCGCACCCACCAGCAGGTTTAAGACCGTGAACGGCCCTCTGCTTTTCAGCCACCCCCACATGCCGGATAAAATGTTTGGCATAAACGAAGATACTCGCAGGCGAGAAAAGATTTAGAGACCAGAGCGCGGGAGAGTTTAGCAGAAGAACTGTCAGTTGTCCGTAGTCCGTAGTCCGTTGTTTTTCGCTTTTACAACGGACTACGGA
>JBAWGU010000023.1:0-5012 GCA_049593215.1 Pyrinomonadaceae bacterium | reverse complement strand
GTTCGGCGTTGTCAATCTTCTTCGCAAAATCGAGATGGAAGCGAGTGTTTCCATTCGGGAGAGAGGACTCTGTATGAGCAGGAATCAAGACCATCAGCCGCGCAGACGCGAAGAGCCGGATGTTTCGACGCGCCTCACTTATCTTTTGATTGGCGGCGGCATCGGCGCAATTCTCGCGCTGCTGTTCGCGCCCAAGTCCGGTCAGGAGCTGCGCGGCGACATCGCTGACGCAACGCGCAAAGGCATTGACCGCTCGCGCGAGACGGCGGGACAAATAGGCGCACGCGCGGGCGAGTATTATGAAACGACGAAGGGGCGCGCGACGGAACTCTATTCCACTGCCGCAGACAAAGCGGGCGAGATTGCAGATGCCGCGCGCGAAGTTGCGGCGCGTAAGACCGGAACAATCTCTGCTGCAATAGAAGCGGGCAAGCAGGCTTACACGGAAGAGAAGCGCCGCACGGAACTCTCAGACAGAAACGAAGTCGCGCCGACTTACTACGAAGAGAAATAATCAGGCATGGTCTCTTTAGCTTTACAAACAGGCACAAACGACACAGCCTTTCTGGCGCTGGTCATCATCATCGCGCTCTCCTTCATCGTGATTGCTGTCGCAATGGTTGCCATCGCCGTCTTTGTCAATCGCGCAGTGCAGACTGTCGCCCGGCTTGAGACGCGCGTAGAGCCTCTGGTGCAGAAGGTCACGGTGCTGAGCGAGCAGGGCAGAGAGATTGCCGTGCAGGGCCGCGAGATTGCAGAGCAGTTCAGCGTCATGTCGGGCCATCTCTCGACCGCCACGATGCACTTCTCCGAGTCGCTCGCCATGGTTAAAGATGAAGTGCGCGAGTTGAAGCTTTTAATAGGCGAGACCGCCGTGACTGCGCGCGATAAAGTTGAGCTAGTCAGCCGCACGATAGACCGCACGCAGCTACAGGTTTCGACGACCACAGATTTCATCCAGACAAAGGTCATCCAACCGGCGCGCGAAATCGCGGCGATTATGGCGGGCTTCCGTCGCGGACTCGAAGTTCTGCTCGCGCCCTCGCCGAAGCCCATTAACCAGACCTATCAAGACGAGGAGATGTTCATCGGCTAAAGACCTGACAGCATCGAACGATTGGGACAGCCCGAATCATCTTCTCGTCGGAGACGTTGATTCGGGTTTTTAATTTTCATTGAGAGAGGGCTTGACGTGAAGGTTCTCGCAAAGGCGCAAAGAAAAGAAAGACGGAAGGCTTTGAGTGCTTCACCAGCGTTCTTTAGTTTTTCTTTTCTTCGCGCCTTTGCGAGAAACATCAACTCACCCCGGCGTTGAGATTAAGAAACATCACGCTGCTTTGCCGCAAAAACGTCTCTACTGCTACTATTGATAATTCAACGAACCGCCGCGCGTTAAATCTGTGTAACAGGCGCGCAGCATGGAAAGCGAAACTTGTATGTCCACTGAAACACCGCTCGATCTCAAAAAGACAGTCAACCTGCCGAAGACAGGCTTTGCGCAGAAAGCGAATCTCGCGCAAGCCGAACCCGCGCGTCTCAAGAAATGGACCGAGATGGGCCTCTACGAATTGATTCGCCGCGCGCGTGCAGGCCGTCAAGTATTCATTCTCCACGACGGCCCGCCCTACGCCAACGCAGACATTCATCTAGGCACGGCGATGAACAAGACGCTCAAAGACATCGTTGTCAAATCGCGCACGATGATGGGCTACGACGCGCCTTACGTTCCCGGCTACGATTGTCACGGCCTGCCCATCGAGCAACACGTCGAACGCGCGTTAGACAAAAAGGGCAAGAAGAAATCCGACCTGAGCACGGAGAGCTTTCGACGCGCCTGCCGCGAACATGCCGCGAACGCTTTGAAGCGCCAGACGCGCGACTTTCAGCGACTCGGCATTCTCGGTCTCTGGGAAGACCCATATCTTACGATGTCCAGTCACTACGAAGCGGAGACGGCGCGACTCTTCGCACGCTTCGTCGAGCGCGGCTACGTTTACAAAGGCGCGCGTCCCGTTTACTGGTGCATACACGACCAGACTGCGCTCGCAGAGGCGGAGGTCGAGTATTACCAGCACACGAGTCCATCCGTCTATGTGAAGTTTCCTTTGAAGAGCGACCCCGCGTTGATTGATGAGAAGCTTGCTGAAAAAAATGTCTTCTTCCTTATCTGGACCACGACGCCGTGGACGTTGCCCGCGAATCTAGGCATCGCGGTTCATCCCGATTTTGAATACTCGGCGATTGAGAGCGGCGATGAGGTTTATGTCATCGCAAGCGAACTCGTCGGCGCGGTTGCAGCGCAGTGCGGCTTTGGCGAAAGAGATGCAAACGGCGAATTAATCGCGCCGACTGTTCTCGCACGTTTTCCCGGCTCGAAGCTTGACCGGCTAGAATGTCGCCACGCGTGGCTTGATCGTACTTCGCTTGTGATGACAGGCGAGCACGTCACGCTCGGCGGCGAGGCTGACGCTGAGACGGAGCTTGACGTGAAAGATGCGCGCGATGCGAAGGCGACAGGCAAAGCTGGCACAGGCTTGGTCCATACTGCGCCCGGTCACGGCCACGACGACTTTGTAATCGGCAAACGCTACGGCCTTGAGATTTACTGCCCCGTTGATAACGCCGGAATCTTCACGCCCGAAGTCGAACACTTCGCGGGGATGCGTGTCTTTGAAGCCAACCCGAAGATTGTTGATTTCATGCGCGAGCGCGGCGTGCTGCTCTTCACTGAAGAGTACAATCACCGCTACCCGCACTGCTGGCGTTGCAAGAATCCTGTCATCTTCCGCGCGACGCCGCAGTGGTTCATCTCTATGGACCATGCGGGCGAAGGTGCGAGCGTCGAGAAGGACGAAGACGGGCGCGACAGGAGCAACTACACGGACAACTTTCTCGCTGATGAATCGAGCAACAACTCTCTGCGCGCGGCTTCCTTGCGCGAGATAGAGCGCATCCAGTGGGTTCCGGCGTGGGGCGTTGACCGTATGCGCAACATGCTCAAAGGAAGACCCGACTGGTGCGTCTCGCGTCAAAGAGTCTGGGGTGTGCCCATCCCTGTCTTCTATTGTTCATCATGCAATGAAGCAGTGACAGACACCGCGACCATCAACCACGTCGCAGACATTTTTGAGAAAGAAACTGCCGACGCATGGTATGCGCGCGAGGCTAAGGAACTTTTGCCAGCAGATTTTTCATGCTCAAAATGTGGCGGCACGGATTTTACAAAAGAGACGGACATCCTTGATGTGTGGTTCGATAGCGGCGCATCTTCCGTCGCCGTGCTTGAACGCTACGAAGGCTTGCGCTGGCCCGCAGACGTGTATCTCGAAGGCGGCGATCAATTTCGCGGCTGGTTCAATTCCTCCCTCATGGTCGGACTCGCCGCGCACGACCGCGCGCCCTACAACACCATCGTCACGCACGGCTGGACCCTGGACGCGCAGGGCCACGCGATGCACAAATCCGCAGGCAACGCCGTCGCGCCCGAAGAGGTAGCGAAAGATTCAGGCGCGGAGATCATAAGATTGTGGGTGACATCATCCGACTACCGCGAAGACATGCGCTGCTCAAGCGAAATTTTGCAGCGCGTCTCGGAGAGTTACCGCAAGCTACGCAACACCGCGCGCTATGCTCTAGGCAATCTGGACGGTTTCGCCCCTTCGCGCGATGCCGTGAGCGAAGAAGAGATGCAGGAGATTGATCGTTGGGCTTTGGCCGAACTCGGCATCGTCGTTGACCGCGTGCGCGCGGCTTACGAAGCTTACGAGTTTCACACAGTCTTTCATGCGCTCTACAGTTTCTGCACCGTCACACTGTCTGCGCGCTACTTCGACATCATCAAAGATCGTCTCTACACCGCCGCGCCGAAGTCACACGCGCGCCGCTCCGCGCAAACTGCGCTCTACCGGATTGTAGATGCGCTTGCGCGACTGCTCGCGCCGATACTCGTTTTCACTGCGGACGAAATCTGGGAGAACATTCCGTCGGCAAGTAATGAACATGCGCGTGAAGCTTCCGTTCATCTCGTAGAATTTCCCAAAGTGCGCGGCGAGCATGACTCGAAACTCCTTGCGCGTTGGGCGAGCATCTTCGGCGTTCGTGATGAAGCGTTGCGCTCGCTCGAAGAGGCGCGCAATGCGAAGTTGATTGGCAGCTCTCTTGAAGCGCGCGTTGAGTTGACAGTCGGCGCAGGAGTTTATCAACTGCTCGAACCTTACAGAGACGAGTTGCGCTACATCTTCATCGTCTCTCAGGTTGAATTGATAAAAGCTGAGGAAGCTGCCGATTCGGATTCCGTCAGTGTACGCGTCGGGCGTGCCGAAGGCTTGAAGTGTGAGCGTTGCTGGAATTATTCAACGCGTGTCGGCGAGTCTTCTCGTTATCCTACGGCGTGCGAGCGTTGCGTCGAAGCATTGGCGGAAATTGAGCGGGAGGCGGCGGCGTGAAGAGAGAAGGCACTGCGTGGCGCGCGGCCTATCTGGTGGCGGCATTTGGCATCTATCTGACAGATCAGGCAACGAAGGCTTGGGCCGTGCGCGCTCTGCGCTTCGGGCAGGAGAAGACGATCATCAAGGGGCTGCTCGATCTTGTCTATGCAGAGAATAACGGCATCGCGTTCGGGCAGTTGCAGGACGGAGGCGCGTTCGGTCGCTGGTTCTTCGTCGTACTTGCCATCGCCGCCGCCGTCGCCGTGCTCACATATTTCTGGCGCACGCCGCGCACGGATGATCGCATCTTAGGTGCGTGCGCGCTGCTGCTCGCAGGCATCACGGGAAATTTGACAGACCGCCTGCGCCTCGGCTTCGTCATTGATTTCATACTCGCGCACGCAGGCTCTTATCACTGGCCCGTCTTCAACATTGCGGATGCGAGCATCTGCATCGGCGCGCTGCTGCTTGCTTATGATTTATTCTTTGAAAAGAGCAGGAGTCAAAAGCCGGAAGTCAGCAGTCAAAAGGAGGCAAGCGGTTAAGCTGGGAGCGCAGGCATCTTGCCTGCCATGAGCGACGAAG
>JBAWGU010000022.1:0-4110 GCA_049593215.1 Pyrinomonadaceae bacterium | reverse complement strand
GTCATGCAGCGACGCTTTCACGCTGAGCCGCTCGTGCAGGCAACGGAGCTTTTGTTGCAGGAGCGCGTGCCGCTCGCCGTCGCCACTTCGCGCCCGCGCGCCGAAGAAGTCTTGACGGGCCGCGTCGTGACCACGCCCGTTGCTCCCGTCACGCGCCGCTATTCAACCAGCGATCTCGAATTACCGACGCCGCGCGTTCAGCTTCTCTCAAACGGAACTTATTCCGTGATGATGACGACGGCGGGCGCAGGCTACAGCGTTTGTGGTCCTCTGGCTGTGACGCGCTGGCGCGAAGATGTGACGAGAGACGATTGGGGCAGCTTCTATTATCTGCGCGACGTGCGAAGCGGCGCGGTCTGGTCGGCGGGCTTTCAACCGACGGCGCGCACGCCCCAATCCTACGAAGTCTCTTTCTCGGAAGACAAGGTTGAAATCTGGCGTGAAGATGCGGGCATATTGACGCACACGGAGGTGATTGTCTCGCCCGAAGACAACGCGGAAGTGCGTCGCATCTCGATTACGAATCAATCAACACGCGCGCGTGAGATTGAGTTGACGAGTTATGAAGAGATAGTGCTTGCGCCCGGAGCGGCAGACGCGGCGCATCCGGCGTTTAGCAATCTCTTCATCGAAACGGAATTCATCAACGAGCGGAACACGCTGCTTGCGCGTCGCCGCCAGCGTTCCGAAAAAGATGAGCCTGTGTGGGGCGTGCATACTGTGGTGTGCGAGGGCCAGAGCGTTGGACCAGTGCAGTATGAGACGGATCGCGGGAGATTTTTAGGCAGAGGGCACACTGCGGCTGCGCCCGTCGCCGTGATGGAAGACCGCCCGCTCTCAAACACAGTCGGCGCGGTGCTCGATCCGGTCTTCTCTTTGCGACAACGCGTGCGGCTGCAAGCAGGCGAGATTGCGCACATCACTTTCACAACGGCTGTAGCGCACACGCGTGACGATGCCATAAGGCTCGCAGACAAGTATCACGATGCGCGCACCTTTGAGCGTGAAGCTTCGCTCGCGTGGACGCGCTCGCAAGTCGAGATGCGCCATCTTGGGATGGATGCTGAAGAGGCTCATCTCTTTCAACGCTTAGCGGGCCGCGTGCTCTATTCGGATTCTTCGCTTCGCCCGCGCCCGCACGTTTTGGCGATGAACACGAAGGCGCAATCGGCCCTCTGGATGTACGGCATCAGCGGCGACCTGCCGATTGTGATTGTACGCATCAGTGGCGAAGAAGATTTGCAGATGGTCAGGCAAATACTGCGCGGCCATGAGTACTTGCGACTGAAAGGACTGGCGATTGATCTTGTAATTTTGAACGACCGCGCTCTGAGCTACATTCAATCTTTGCAGGAAGAGCTGCAACAACTGATAAGGCGGAGCGGCTCTCATGCTTTGATGGATAAACCCGGCGGCGTCTTTCTTCGTCGCACGGACATCATGCCGGAAGCTGACCGCATTCTGCTTCACGCAGTCGCGCGCGTCGTCATCGTTACGGATCGCGGCTCGCTCGAAGACCAACTGGTGCGACGCCCTGCGGAAGAGGTTGAGCTTCCCGCTCAACTCGTCCCGCGCTGGCCCTCGCGCACTTACCCTGAGCCTGCCGTGGCGATGCCTGACCTTGCCTTCTTCAACGGTCTCGGCGGGTTCAGTCAGGAAGGGCGCGAGTATGTGACCGTGCTCAGTGAAGGGCAGTGGACGCCTGCGCCATGGTTGAACGTCGTGGCGAACGCGCATGACTTCGGATTTCAAGTGACGGAGACGGGCGCAGGCTATACATGGTCTGCGAACAGCCGTGAGAATCGCTTAACGCCGTGGTCCAATAACGCCGTCAGCGATCCGCCGGGCGAAGTGATTTACATGCGCGACGAAGATACGGGCACGGTCTGGTCGCCGACGCCTCTGCCCGTGCGCGAAGCGGAGCCTTATGTGGTGAGGTTCGGGCAAGGGTACACGGTTTTCGAGCACACGAGTCACGGCATCACGCAAGAGCTTCTGATGTTCGTGCCGCTTGACGCTTCGGTAAAAGTTTCTAAGCTGCGCCTGCGTAATCGAAGTGAGCGGCGCAGGCGTCTTTCAGTCACCAGCTACAACGAGCTTGTGCTTGGCGTGAGTCGTGAAAAGAGCGCGCCTTTCATCATCACGGAACTGGACCAAACCGGAGCTATCTTTGCGCGCAATCCTTACAACAACGAATTTGCGGGGCGCGTTGCTTTCGTTGAGACCAGCGAGCAGACGCGCACGGTAACGTGTGATCGAAAAGAGTTTCTAGGGCGGCATGGGACGCTCGCGCGGCCAGCAGCTTTGCGCCGCACGCAGCTTTCAGGTCGCATCGGTGCGGGCCTTGACCCTTGCGCTGTCGTTCAAACACAGATTGAGCTTGCTCCCGGCGAAGCGCGCGAAATCATCTTCCTGCTTGGTGAAGCGGCGGATGTGGAAGAGGCGCGAAGGCTGACAACGCTCTATCGCCAACCGCACGCCGTCAACGAAGCTTTCGATAAAGTGATTGCTTACTGGGACCAATTGCTCGGCACGGTTGAAGTCAGAACGCCTGACGCGGCGATGAACACGATTATGAATCGCTGGCTGCTCTATCAATCGCTGGTCTGTCGCATCTGGGCGCGCTCCGCCTTCTATCAATCGGGCGGGGCATACGGATTTCGGGACCAGTTGCAGGACGTGATGGCGCTCGTCTATTCAAACCCGCAGATTGCGCGCGAGCAGATTGTGAGAGCCGCAGGCCGCCAGTTCAAAGAAGGCGACGTGCAGCACTGGTGGCATCCACCTACGGGTCGCGGTGTGCGCACGCGCTTCTCTGATGATCTGTTGTGGCTGCCCTTTGTCGCGGCGTTCTACATCGGCGTGACGGGCGATGAGTCTGTGCTAGAAGAATCGGTCCCGTTCATAGATGCGCCGCCGCTTGCGCCCGGCGAAGATGAATCTTACACACAGCCTGTCGTTTCAAGTGAAGAAGCAATGGTGTATGAACACTGCGCGCGAACGCTGGATAGGAGTTTGAAAGTTGGCGAGCACGGCCTGCCCTTGATGGGTTCGGGCGATTGGAACGACGGCATGAATCGCGTCGGCAACGGAGGCAAAGGCGAGAGCGTCTGGGTCGGCTGGTTTCTCTACGCGACGCTCAAATCTTTCAAGCCGTTTGCGGATGCGCGCAAAGAGACGGAGCGCGCGAAAAATTATTCGGAGCATACGGAGAATCTGAAGAAGGCTCTTGAAGAGCAGGCATGGGACGGCGACTGGTATCGCCGCGCATATTTTGACGACGGCACGCCGCTCGGCTCCGTGCAGAATGAAGAGTGTCGTATTGATTCAATCGTTCAATCATGGGGTGTCATCTCCGGCGCAGCAGACCAGCATCGTGCTGCCCGCGCGATGGCTTCAGTCGAAGAATATTTGATACGTCGCGGCGACGGCTTAGTCATTCTCTTCACGCCGCCGTTTGATAAGAGCCATCTCGATCCGGGCTACATCAAGGGCTACGTGCCGGGCGTGAGAGAGAACGGAGGGCAGTATACGCACGCTGCAATCTGGACCATGATAGCTTACGCGATACTCGGCGACGGCGACCGCGCAGGCGAACTCTTCGCGCTCCTCAATCCTGTCAATCACGCTTCGACGCGCGCGGGGATGCACAAGTACAAGGTAGAGCCTTACGTGGCGGCAGGCGATGTCTATGCCGTGTGGCCGCACACGGGGCGCGGCGGGTGGACCTGGTACACGGGTTCTGCAAGCTGGATGTATCGCGCGGGGCTGGAGTCAATTTTAGGATTCAAGCTTCAGGGACAACGCCTGCGCATGGAGCCTTGCATCCCGCGCGGCTGGCGCGATTTTGAAATCACTTACCGCTACGGCTCAACGCCCTACGTCATTCGCGTCGAGAACCCGCACGGCGCGAGTCGCGGCGTGGCGAGCCTTGAAGTTGACGGCGTGACGCAGACGGATGAAGAGATAACTCTCAAAGACGATTCGCGCCTTCATCAAGTCCGCATCGTGCTCGGCGAAAAAGCTCATGCGCCTGAAGAAGAGCCTTTGACTAATGTTCCTTAAAAGGAAAGAGGGTCATTAGCCCCGTCAGGGGCGATATATCAGTAG
>JBAWGU010000021.1:0-5155 GCA_049593215.1 Pyrinomonadaceae bacterium | reverse complement strand
CTTTTTTGGAGGATATATGAAGCTGCGCAAATATACAGAACGTCAATTAGCAAAAGCGATTAAAACCTCAACTTCACTTGCACAGACGTTAGATAAACTTGGCGTCGCTCCATATGGCGGGAATTATCAAGTTCTAAGAAGGGCCATAGACCACTTCAAATTAGATACTTCCCATTTCACCGGACAACTTTGGAACAAAGGAAAAACAATCGGGCCAAAGAGACCTTTGCAGATATATTTGAACAATGAGATTCAAATAAACTCCTACAAGCTGAAGAGAAGATTATTATCGGAAGGCGTCTTAAATCGAAGATGTTCCAGATGCAAGAAACGAACTTGGCTCAATCAGCCTATTCCTCTTGAACTAGATCATATCAATGGAAACCGTAGCGATAATCGTCTTACTAATCTGCGCTTACTTTGTCCGAATTGCCACGCTTTGACTCCAACTTATCGTGGGAAAAACATTTCCTCCAAACTTAGCTCGGTGTTGCCAGATTAAAGGTTTCACCGAATTTGACTCCATTCACGTCAGGGTTTCCGGCTGGCGTGCTCAAATTATTTTAAGTCCGTCGCGTCTGCCATTCCGCCACCCCGGCACTGCGTGGAAAGATAACACGTGGAGCGCGAGGCTCACAAATCTTCGCACTCTGCATGAGCAGATGTTAGAATAGCTCTGTTTTCCAGAGAGCGGCGAACGGGCCAAAGGTTAAATTCAGAATTTTTATGACTGAAGAGCAGGAGATTTTTCTCAAGCACATTCAAAAGAGCGGTCTCAAGCGCACGGCTCAGCGCGACTTGATCCTCGACGTGTTCCTTCGCACCGAAGAGCATCTTTCCAGCGAAGACCTCTATCGTCTTGTGCAAAGGGAAGACCCGAACATCGGGCAAACGACAGTCTATCGCACGCTCAAGCTTTTGACCGAAGCGGGACTCGCGCGCGAAGTTCGCTTTGGCGACGGGCGCACGCACTACGAGCACAACTACAAGCACCAGCATCACGACCACATGATCTGCACGGAGTGCGGCAAGATTATAGAGTTTTTCTCGGCAGAGCTTGAGGCCATTCAGGACAAGATGGCTGCCAAACATCGCTTCGAGGTCACACAGCATCTGCTGCGCATCCTCGGCGTCTGCGCAGACTGCCGACGCAAGGCGCGCGAACAAAAGAAAGAGGAAACCGCCGCACAACCACACGTACACATCGCTGCGGCAAGCTGAAATCAAGGTAAAAGGCAAAAGTAAAAAGGCAAAAGGAAGGCGGAGAGCCACTTTTAATTAACAAGCTCAACGTGAGTGATTTAATTAAAAGTTGGCTTCCCCTGACTTTTGCCTTTTACCTTTTTACTTTTGCCTTTTCTCGCCTTTCGGGTGTAATTTCTGATTGATGATTCCCCGTCAAAATTTTAGCGGTAACTTGCAAGCAGAGAGGTTTTTGGATGAGTGTAAACATTAAGTTTGAGCCGGAGGGCAGAAGCGGAATTATAGCTGAGGGCACTTACCTGTGGGACGCTGCGAAGCGTTTAGGATTACGACTGCCAGCCGAGTGTGAAGGGCGAGGCGAGTGTGACACTTGCGCCGTCGTGGTGCTTCAAGGCGCGACGCTGCTTTCGTCTTTGACCGAAGCGGAGCGTAAATATCTCAGCCCTGAACGCCTCGCGTCGGGCGAGCGGCTCGCCTGTCAAACGAAAGCGGAGCGTGGTGGCGACGTGGTGCTGCGTCCTGTGCCTGCGACCGAGCGGGCAGAAACAACAGAAGAGACGATCAAAGATTTTCGCAAAGAGTTTCGTGAGCTGCCTCTGGATAAAAAACTCGCCACGCTGGTTGAGCTTGAAGCCGTGACAATGTTCCAGACGCTTAACACTGTCTTCAACTTTCCTTTCAGCCTCGGCGATAAGCTGATGGGCGTGATGGCGCGCAAAGGGCGATCCCTCAGTCAACGCGAACGCGATGCGCGTCGCCCCGCAGAGCATCGCAAGGCTTCAGACGTAGAGGATAAGACAGGGGAGCCGCCAGCATGACCGACGAGACGGCTCTGATTGGCGATAGCTCCGCGCATACTGCAAGCGAGCCTGCGCCCGAAGGAGGCTTCTATCGCCATCGTTTGACAATTCGTTTCAATAACGGCGAGACGCTCGTCTACACTGTGCGCGAAGCTCTTCATGCCGAAGACATTTCTGCACAAACGCGCTTTGCGGTAATCAGCTCATACAAGTGCGAGACGCCGGACAAATGCACCGAGATTCTTCTGCTCAATCTCAATAGCATCGCTTTTATTAAGACGGAGCACATCACGGACGCAGAGCTTCAGCGCGAAGAGACCGCACAGCCCGACCCGGAGCTTCCGAGCCAGATGCCCGCGCCGACGCATCTCTCGCACATCGGGTTTATATGATTAGGAACTGTCCGTTGCCCGTAGTCCGTAGTCAGTTGTTTTGAGCATGATGATAGTTGAGCAGTTTATCAAAAGCATTCATCTCATCAACCACACGAACAACGGACTACGGACTACCGCTTGTTGATGAAAAAGTTGCTGAATAAAGTTGATTCTGAAAGGCTGCGCGGTAAAAGTGTGCGAGCCTTTTTTCTGTCGCTGCTTTTTGTGACGCTGCCGCTTGCGTTTATCGCGTGCCCGGGAAATAAGACGCAGGTTGGGAACAACAACAATGCGCCAGCAGTCACGCCCGCGCCGGTCACACAAAATCAAGCATCGCCTGCCAGCGCGACGTTTGACGGTGAGCGCGCGTTCGAGCAGGTGCGCAAGCAAGTTGAGTTTGGGCCGCGCCCTGCCGGTTCCGCAGAGCTTGCCAAGACGCAGGATTACATTATCAACGAGTTGAAATCTTACGGATTGAGCGTGACTACGGACGAGTGGATGGCGACGACGCCTGTTGGGGAGCGACGGATGGTGAACGTCACTGCGGAGATAACGGGCGAGTCCGCAGATGTCATTATGTTGACAAGCCACTACGACACGAAGCTCTTCAAAGAATTTCGCTTCGTCGGCGCAAACGACGCTGGCTCTTCTACGGGCGCGCTGCTCGAAATTGCGCGCGTGCTTGCCGCAAACAAACAGAAACCGCGCTTCACCTACTGGCTCACTTTCTTCGACGGCGAAGAAGCTTTCTGCGCGGATTGGGACGATTGCCACAATCCGAATCCTGCTAATCCTGCTAAGCCTCTGCCGGATAACACGTATGGCAGTCGCCGCTTTGTCTCTCAGTTGATTGATAAAAAGGAAGTGAAGCGAGTGCGCGCAATGATTCTGCTCGACATGGTTGGTTACAAAAATCTTGAGATGCCGCGCGAAGGTTTTAGCGCGGCGTGGTTGACCGGCATCATCTGGCAGACGGCGAGAGAGATTGGCGACGGCGCGCAGTTCGTCAACGGCTCCGAAGATGTTGATGACGATCACACGCCGTTTTTGCAGGCGGGCATTGATAGCGTTGACCTCATACAGTTGAGCGGTTATCCATACTGGCACACGGCTCAGGACACGCTGGACCAAATCTCTGCGAAGAGTTTGAAGGCCGTCGGCGAGACGGTGGTCGCCAGCCTTCCGCGCATCGAAGAGCGTCTGGCGAACAAACCAAAATCCTGAGCGCGCATCTGTCAGAAGAAGGAGGAACTGATCCGTGTTGAAAGCTACAGACATACTCGTTCCGGTTGATTTCTCCGAGTGTTCCAGAAACGCCGTGCGCATCGCTGCGGGCATGGCTGCGCCCGACGGCGACCTGACCTTGCTTCACGTCATTGACGAGAATTTTGTGAACGATGCTGTCGCGGCTTCGCTCGGCATGTCTGAAGAAATCACGGCGAAGATGCGTGAGCGGGCAGACGCACAGTTCAACTCTATGCTCGAAGGCTTGGAAACCGGCGGCGTTGATGTCGAGCGCATGATTGTGGTCGGCATCCCTTTTGTAGAGATTTTGAAAATTGCGCGTGACCTTGATCTGCCTATGATTGTGATGGGCGTGCGCGGCAACTCGACGCCGCCCGAAGAAGTTCTCTTCGGCTCGACGGCGGAAAAAGTCCTGCGCGGCACGCGCATCCCTGTGCTTTGCGTACCGTTTTGATAAATCATGGCGAAGGGTAATGGAGCGAGAGGGTTCACGCAAAGGCGCAAAGAAAAGAAGAACCAAAGAAGGTGGGTGAAGCATTCAACACTTTTGCGAACTTATGTCTTTCTGTTCTCGCGCCTTCGCGTGAACCGTTCGTTTAACGTACCAATCTAAAGATGAAACGTGTCGCAGTAATTCCCGGTGATGGCATTGGTCCCGAAGTAATTCGTGAGGCCGTGCAGGTGCTTGAGCTTTTGCGTGAGACGCATGACGTTGATCTGGAGCTGAAGCATTTCGATTGGGGCGCGGATAAGTTTTTGAATGAAGGCGTGACGTTGCCTGATGGTGCGCTTGAAATGCTCGCGCGAGATTTCGATGCGATTCTTTCGGGAGCTTTCGGCGACCCGCGCGTGCCGACGAACAAACATGCGGAAGACATCCTGATGGGGATGCGCAGGGGGCTTGACCTCTACATCAATCAACGCCCCGTGCGCTTGCTCGATGATCGCCTGACGCCGCTTCGCAATCGCACGACGCGCGAGATTGATTTCGTAGTCTTTCGTGAGAACACGGAAGGCGCGTATATCGGCGCGGGCGGTTTTCTGAAGAAGGGAACTGCGGAAGAAATAGCCACGCAGGAGGAAATCAACACGCGACGCGGAGTGGAGCGCATCATCGTCGCGGCTTTTGAATATGCACGCACGCACGCGCGCAAGCGTGTGACGATGGCTGATAAATCCAACGTGCAGCGTTTCGGCGGCGACCTCTGGCAGCGCGTCTTCAAGGAAGTTGCCGCGCGCTACCCTTTGATAGAGGCGAAACATCTGTACGTTGATGCGATGGCGATGTTCATGGTGAAAGACCCCGCGCAGTTTGACGTGATTGTGACGAACAATCTGTTCGGTGACATCCTGACGGATTTGGGCGCGGCCCTACAGGGGGGATTGGGCCTCGCGGCTTCCGGCAATATTCATCCCGGAAGAGTCTCTCTCTTTGAGCCTGTGCATGGGAGCGCGCCGCCGCTCGCCGGAAAATCTCAGGCCAATCCGGTTGGCTCTATTCTGACTGCGGCGATGATGCTAGAATATCTGGGC
>JBAWGU010000020.1:0-1736 GCA_049593215.1 Pyrinomonadaceae bacterium | reverse complement strand
GAGTGAGAGGGCGAAAAGTTTTTGTCTTTTGACTTCAGACTCCGAGACTTCAGACCCCAGACTTCCTTAAGACCCGTTCGATGAGGCGGCGTTGGTCCTGGCTCAGTTCTGCTGGCAACGATTCCAGCTCAAACCATGCTGCGCTCTTAATCTCGACGCTGCGTGGATGCGCGCCGTCTTTTGTCCGGCAGCGAAAGATGATCTCGATTTGATTGGGCCGCTTGAGCGTGCGGACAAAAGCGATGCTGGCGCTCTCTAGTTCCAAGCCAATCTCTTCGCGTAACTCTCTTTGCAGACCCTCCTGCGGTTGCTCTTTGTGATTGATGAAGCCGCCGGGAATGCCCCAGCCTGAGCCTGCGCGGAAACGATGTTTGAGCAACAGGACGCGCCCTCGCTCGTCCTGCACCACTGCGCCTGCCGTGACAGTGAAACGCGGCTGCGTCAGCCGCACGCCCAGACGCCTGACACTCTTCGGCGCGTGCCGCCACACAGCCACCAGCAACTTTTCCCACATGCGATGCACGATAGATTGAAAGCGGTAAATAGTAAATGGTGAATAGTAAATGGTAAAAACCGCTCGTCCATTTACCATTTACTATTTACCATTTACTATTTTTTTCTGTAAGATTCGTTGCCATGTCAGCAAACGCTTCAAACACGACGAGCGCAACGCCAACGGCTAATCTTCAAACGCAGGCGAATGAAGAGTCCGGCGTGCCGAAAAAAATCGTCAACGCGCAGACCGTCTGCAACGAGAAGAACGAAAAGGGTAAGCTCTGCAACGGCCACTTGAAACAGTTGCACTCAGGCGGCGAGGAAGCAGAGAAGCATCTGCGCGGCGACGACGTACTCTACAAATGCCAGTCGTGCGGCACGCTCTACATGGGGCCGCCGCTGGGCCACGTGCGCGACCCTGACAAGCAGCGTCGCTTCGTCGAAAGAGAACTCGCCGCATTGCTTCAAGCGGCAGGCGGCACGCTGCCCGCCATCGTCAAGAACGAGCGCGGCGTCTTTGTGCTCGCGGAAGAGACAGCCCCCGCGCACGCTCCTGCCGCCAAGCCTGCGACGACAACTGCCGCTCCTCAAAAAGCCGCCGCAGAGAAAAAAGCCGCGCCGCCTCCGAAGCCAGCCGCGAGCGCAACGCAAACTGCAAAGCCTGCGCCATCTGTTGAAGCTTCTGAAAGCAAGATGCCGCGCGGTTATGTCCCGCCGCCCGCGCCCGGCCCTGTGCCCGGCGAGACTCACGAACAGAAACTCGAACGCCTGCGCGCCATCGTCGCAGAAGCCAAGCGACGCAAAGCCGCAGCCGAAGCAGGCGAGCCAATCGAAGCTTCGCCAGCATCCGTTTCATCAACGACTACGCCAGCCGCCGCTTCCACTTCCGGCACAGATTCATCCGCGCAGGCAGACGCTCATCGTCCTTCCGCCGAAGCTCAAGCTGCCACCGGACAGGCTTCAGCCGCGCCCCTCAGTTCTGCTGCGGCAACAGCCTCGCCCGCCGCACAGGAAGAAGTAGAGAAGGCCAACGCTGCTGCCCCAACCGCTCAAGCCACGCGCAAAGCCGCAGACGGACTCAATCGCGCAGACTTCGACACAGGCCCCGTCGCAGGCGAGACGCAAGAGCAGAAGATTGCGCGACTCAGACTTGTCGTTAATGCTGCGAGAGAGAAAGCAGGCAAGCCGCCGAAGTATTAATGCCGCACAAGCCTTCCGTTATTTATAGAAAGGCACTAGAG
>JBAWGU010000019.1:0-2658 GCA_049593215.1 Pyrinomonadaceae bacterium | reverse complement strand
AAACCACGACCCGCCCGCTACCGCAGGCGGTTCTGACTTGTTGCTTCCTTCAATTCTTGAAAGAGTCGCGCTAAGTCTTTCGGTTGATAATGAGCGTTGAGGCCGCTCGGGTTGGGAAGTATCCAGACGAGTGTGTCGCCAATCTTTTCGCTTTGCAGGCCAAGCGTTGCTTTGGGGCGCGCAAAGGCTGTGCGGTATGCGCCGACTCCCAGAATTGCAAGCACGCGAGGGCGATAGCGGCGCACCTTCTTCTCCAAACGCCGCCCGCCTTCTTTGAACTCTTCTGCATTTAATTCGTCAGCCGTAGCCGTTGCGCGCGTGACAACGTTTGTGATGCCGTAGCCGCTCTTCAACAGTTCTCGTTCTTCAAACGGAGACAGCAGACGCTCAGTGAAACCGCCTGCATAAAGCGCGGGCCAGAAACGATTGCCGGGCCGCGCGAAATGATGGCCCGTCGCAGCAGAGTACAACCCCGGATTGATTCCGCAGAACAGCACACTCAGGTCGCGCGCAATCAGATCGCGCACAGCTTTGTCTTTAGCAGCCGCCAGCTCTTCTTTCGTCGGTTTATAAATTTTCATTTGTTCGATCACTGTTGGCTCAAGAGCCATCTTCTTAACGCTGCCAGCACGTGCTGCTGCTCATCAGCATCAAGCGCATGGCCTTTCTCTATGCCGTGCCATTTCGCAAGGCAACCGCGACAACACGTCGCCGTCGCGTGCTGCGCGATGAAGGCCGGGTGATGTCGCATGGGCGTTTGCTTCCCATCGTTTTTGGGAGATGCGGGAGCAAGTCGCTGCTCTATAAAATCCGCCGCGTGCCGCATCACCGTATCAAGACCTTTTTCTTTGAGATACTCAAGCTCTTTCCCGCGCAGATGGAAACGGCGGCGAAAGGGCGACGCCTGCAAGGCTGTGAAAATCTCATCCAAGTCGCGGTTCATCTCTAAGAATCGTAAACGGTAAATCGTGAATCGTAAAATCGCGGGTGAGAGAAAACTGAACTCATTCAGCCTCGCGGACGTTGCGCTCGCGCCCTTCATGGATGCACAATAGCTGCTAAATAATGACCAATGGAGCACAGTTTCTATCTCAAGCCTTGTTTGGGATAAACTGTCTGCGTTCCACGAAAATCGAAAAGAGTTTTCAATTAAGCGGAGGCAAGCGGAGGAGCTATGAGTTCTGACACACTGACCATTACAGATAATCGCACGGGCAAGCAGTACGAAGTTCCGATTGAAAACGACACGATTCGCGCGATGGACCTGCGAAAAATTAAGGTCAAAGATGATGACTTCGGATTGATGACCTACGATCCGGCGTTTATGAACACGGCATCGTGCAAGAGCAGGATTACGTTCATTGACGGGGACAAAGGCATCCTACGCTATCGCGGCTATCCAATCGAGCAGCTTGCAGAGAAGAGCAACTACTTGGAAGTCGCTTACCTGATCTTGCACGGCGAGCTTCCAACACAGGCAGAGATTGACGAGTGGACATGGCACATCACGCATCACACCTTCATCAACGAGAACATCAAGAAGGTCTTGGACGGCTTTCACTACAACGCGCATCCGATGGGGATGTTCGAGAGTACCGTTGCCGCGCTCTCGACCTTCTACCCTGAAGCGAAAAACATTTTCGATGCCGATTGCCGCCGCAAACAGATTTACCGTCTCATCGCCAAAGTTCCGACCATCGCCGCCTTCGCCTATCGCCATCGCATAGGCTTGCCCTACTCTTATCCAGACAACGATCTCACCTACTGCGGTAACTTCCTGAACATGATGTTCAAGACGACTGAGCTAAAGTTTGAGACAAACCCTGTGCTTGAAAAAGCCTTGAACATCCTCTTCATACTCCACGCCGACCACGAGCAGAATTGCAGCACCAACGCCATGCGCAGCATCGGGAGTTCTGAAGTTGATCCCTACTCTGCCATCGCGGGCGCGGCTGCCGCCCTTTATGGTCCACTGCACGGCGGCGCGAATGAAGCCGTGCTGAGAATGCTCAAAGAGATTGGCTCGAAGGATAAAGTGCCTGAGTATGTGCAGCGTGCAAAGAGCGGAGAGTTTCGTCTGATGGGCTTCGGTCACCGCGTCTATAAGAACTACGACCCGCGCGCAAGGATTATCAAGCAGGTTGCCTACGAGGTCTTTGAAGTGACGGGCAAAGACCCTCTGCTCGACATCGCTCTGGAACTTGAGCGCATCGCGCTCGAAGACGAGTATTTCATCAAACGCAAACTCTACCCGAACGTTGATTTCTATTCGGGCATCATCTATCAGGCAATGCGTTTTCCGGTTGATATGTTTCCTGTGCTCTTCGCCATCCCGCGCACCTCCGGCTGGATAGCGCAATGGCAGGAGATGCTCCTAGACGAAGAGCAGAAGATTGCGCGGCCACGCCAAATCTATCTCGGATACGACGAGCGCGATTACGTTTCGATGGAGCAAAGAGGGAAGAGCGAAGAATCGAAGGCCGCAGGCACTTGATGGAAGACTGAAGCGGATAAACAGAGCGGGGCATGGATTAAATTTTGATCTGTGTCCCGCTTAAAATTTTGACTGACAGCTAATGAATGGTGCAGCTCACCGCAGAGGCGCAGAGACAACGCAGAGTTAGCGCAGAGAGTCGAATCGTATTCAATCCTCTGCGT
>JBAWGU010000018.1:0-9230 GCA_049593215.1 Pyrinomonadaceae bacterium | reverse complement strand
GTTAATGTAGTAGTCGTCGGAACACTTGGGCGGATTCATGCCCTTTTTCTACTACATTTTCTTTCAACTGCGTAACTTCTAAAACCAAAAGCTTTTTCTTATCACCTATCACCCATCACTTATCATTCGTTAGTAATGCTACAGTTTGCAGACGGAAGAAGCGGGCGCGAGTTTGCGTTTGCGATGGGGCTGGGTGTAGCGCGCGTGGCGATGATTTCGGAGAGAAGCTGATCTTCCATCTGGCGATAGTCGGCAATGCGGTTTCCCTGGTCCATGATGGCGAAGAGAATCATGCCAGCGTCTTTGGTGTAAACAATTCCTGCGAGGCTCGCCATGCCGCCGTCAACTTCGGAAGTGAGCGTGCCCGTCTTGCCGACCACGCAGCCTTCTAAACCTGTGCCGCCAAGCCTGCGTTTGAGTGTGCCGTTATCGTCGCTGGCGATGGGCAGGATGTCTGTCGGCTCAAGTTTTTGGCGACTTATCTCTTCAATCAATGCGCGCAGCACGATAGTGAGATCGCGCGGCGTCATGCGATTGTGCTCGCGCCCCGAAGCTCTCTCGATGGTGACTTCTCCGGGTGGAAGATGAAGCTCGTTGACGAGAAACTCCTGAATCCCTATGGGTCCACCAACGAGCGCGCCGACTCTCTCCGCAATGAAATTACTTGAGCGCGCATTCATGTAAAGCAGAAGCTCGCGCAGCGTGTGCGAGCTTAACAGAAATGCTGGCTGGCCTACGGGTTCGCTGGCGACGTTGACCGGAGGATTGCCGAGCCGCAAAGCTCTTGAGAGACGCGCGCCGGAATCCTCCGGTGATTCGCTGAAGTTGAAACAGAAATCCGGCGCGACGTTGATGCTCTCTGCGATGCGCTTGATGCCGCGCTTACGCAACTCGTTTCCAATCAGGTTCGCTTCAACGTCTCCGAACGTCGGGTCGCCTCCGCTCAAAAAGATGCTCCCGCGCAGCGTGCCCGCGTTGTCAATCGTCCCCGTAATGAAGACTCTCATCTTGAAACGATAATCCGCGCCGAGCTTCTTCAAAGCGACAAGCGAAGTTGAGAGCTTGATGAGCGAGGCGGGATTGAAAGCAACGTCTGCGTTGTGCGAAGCGTAAACGTGGTTGTGGTCCAGCGATTCAACTATCAGGCCGTGCGTTTCGGGCGCTTCACCGCGACTCGCATACCATGCGGCAGCATCAAATTCAGGTGCGCCTCCGGCCAGCGTCAGTTTGCTGTCAGCAGTTGTTTCAGTCGAAGCGAGCGCGGGCTGCTCTTTGCGTTCGGCGTTAGTCTTCGGAGCGATGGCGAAGGGAATAAGAGAGAGCGTGGCGATAACCACAATGCCTATGGCTACCAGCACGAGGATGGGTGGACGATGGTTCCCTTGTTCTACACGTATCATTTAAGTCTTTCGCAAAGCGGCGCGAAGCCTTATCATGCTGAATGACGGCGCGTCGCGTCAAGTGCATTTTTTTTGAGGACCAACGCGCCCTTCACCAATTCTCATGAACATTTTTTCTAACGCCGCTCTGCCGGAGATAGCATTCGGCCTTCCCTTTCCAATCCTTTGCGCTTTCGTCGCCATGCTCGGCGCAATCATCGGCAGCTTTCTCAACGTCGTCATTCATCGTCTGCCGCGCGAAGAGTCAATCGTTTTTCCAAACTCGCGCTGCCCTTCGTGCGGCGCGGCGATTAAAGCCTACGACAACATTCCCGTCATCAGCTACCTGATTCTGCGCGGGCGTTGCCGCAACTGCGGGACTTCAATCAGCGCGCGCTATCCGGCTGTGGAAGCTTTGACCGCGCTGCTCTATGCGCTCGTGTTCTGGCGAGACGGGCTGTCGGTGTTGCTGCCTTTCGATCTCGTGTTCGTCACTGCACTCGTCGCGCTCGTCTTCATAGACGCCGAGCACATGATACTTCCGAACGCCATCACGTATCCCGGCATCATCTTTGCCCTCGTCGCACGCGTGGTGATTGCGATGATAGCTGGTCCAACTGCTTTTGATGATCTACCGCAGTTGATGGCTACCTCTTTAGGCACGCACCCGCTCTGGACCGTTTCGCTGGTAGGCGCGGTGCTTGGCGCGCTCGTCGGCGGAGGCTCGCTGTGGCTGATGGGTTATCTCTGGGAGAAGCTGCGCGGCGTAGAGGCTATGGGACTCGGCGATGTCAAGATGATGTTCATGGTGGGAGCTTATCTGGGCTGGCGACTCGCCGTGCTGGTTATCTTTTTCGGCGTCCTCTCAGGCTCAATCACAGGAGTTTTCGTGATGATGCGGCGCGGCCAGAGAGACATGCAGATGCTTCTCCCCTTCGGCATCTTCCTCGGCGCAAGCTCCATCGTCGCCCTGCTCATCGGCGCACACATCGTCAACTGGTACGCGCTACAGTTCGTTCCATAGGGATAAGGGATGAGAACGCCTGAATTAACTATCACTGAGCAAGTAGCACAAAATCTGCAATCTACCACACGACGATGAAAGTCATTCTATCGAGGAATCGGATTGTATTATGCCTTGTCCAACAGCGAAGGCGTCATCGGTTCCTCTGGCTTATAATAAAGTTCGCCATTATCAATAACAAACTTTAGCGGAATCTTCGGATTGTTAATATCCTTGCCCCCACTATCATGCCACTTTATCTCCCACTTCGAGAAATACGGCTCTAAATCAGTTGGGCTAAGCCTATAAATTGCTTGAAGCTCAATACCCTCATAGATAGCAAAGAACCAATCCACCTTTCTATATTTGGCTATGATAGCTGGATTCATGTGATGGTGTGTTGAGAAACTTCTTGCCAGCAGGATATTGACAGATTTGAGTTCATATTCATTTCCTGCTTCATCTACTGCATCATTGCCCTCGCGTCCTGCTACGACTTTCAACCCAAGTATAAGAAGTACCTGTAAAAGTTTGCCTCCGTTATCTTGAAAAATGTCTCCGATGCCGTGTTTTGAAGCTAGCTCCTGGTAACGGCGTATGTGAGGGAAAATCTTATCTAAAATGATCTTGTCTGGGTGCGGTTTCATCGTCACTATTCCTCAAGCAAATCTTGAATAGTGACGCCGAGCGCACGGGCAAGACGTTCCATATTATCTATGGTAATGTTACGTTCACCGCGTTCGACAGAGCCGATGTAGGTACGGTGTAGTTCAGCTAACTCAGCAAGGTCTTCCTGCGAAAGATTTCTGGCTTTTCTAGACTTTCGCAGGTTCTCGGCAAATGTTTGACGGGCATTGAGCTTCTGTTTCGGCACGTATGCAGAGATAGCGAATTGACGACTATAAATCTACAGATTATAAGTAGCATCTATGAGTAGCACGGCGATAGCAGAGATTGAAAAGGCGCACGTCAAAGATATAATGTTGCAAGCAGCACCTGCATATGTAACGAGGTTTGGTGCAGCATATCATGGCGATGCTATGCAACTTCTACCTCAACTTCCAGATAATAGTGTTAGCCTCGTTATAACCAGTCCACCTTTTGCTCTCCAAAGAGAGAAGGAATACGGGAACCAAAATCAGGACGACTACATTAACTGGCTTGAAGCTTTCGCCACATTAGTTCATCAGAAATTGCGGGCTGATGGCAGCTTTGTATTAGATTTGGGCGGAGCTTATAAGAAAGGTGTGCCGGTCAGAAGTCTCTATAACTTTCGAGTGCTGATTCGACTATGTGATGAAATCGGCTTTTTCTTGGCGGAAGACTTTTACTGGTTTAATTCCTCTAAGCTGCCTAGCCCAATCGAGTGGGTTAATAAGCGGAAACTTCGCGCCAAAGATTCTGTAAATACCATTTGGTGGCTTGGAAAAACCGAATGGCCTAAGGCTGATATAACGAAGGTATTGTCTGAATACAGCGCAAGGATGAAACAGCTTCTAAAAAATCCAGAGAGCTTCTATACGCCAAAAAAGAGACCATCAGGACATGATATTGGCAAAGGGTTTGGTAAAGATAACGGCGGCGCGATACCTTCAAATCTGCTACAAATTCCAAACACAGAATCGAATGGCATTTATTTAAACGGCTGCAAAGCTGTCGGCGTCAAGCAGCATCCCGCACGCTTTCCGGCAAAGCTACCGGAATTCTTTATCCGATTTCTCACCGAGCCCAACGATATTGTGCTTGATATTTTCGCGGGGTCAAATACAACTGGCTATGTGGCTGAAGTTGAAGGACGGCGTTGGTTATCTTTTGAGGAGCGCCTCGATTATTTAGCAGCATCTTCATTTCGCTTTCTATCTAAGAACAAAAGTAAAGAAGAAATGACAACGATCTATAATCAAATAAATATTGGAGAGATGATTGACTTAAGCTTTACCAAAGAAGTAGAGGCATAACAGGCAGTTCTCTTATCACCCATCACTTATCATATATCACCGCTTTTATGCGCAATCGTGCTCAGTTATTGCTGGCCCTGTTTGCTGGTGTGTTCCTGCTGGCAATTTTGCTGGCGACGGCGATGCTGACGCTTTCGCCTGCGACGGCGACGACGCGCGGGCCGTTGCTGCTCACTATCTTCATCGGCACGCTCCTCGTAGGTTTTCTCTGCATAGTCTTTCTGCTGCGCTGGCTCTTGCGTCCTTATCGTCAACTCGTGGGCGAAGCGGAGCGCGCGCCCGTTGCCGCTCGCAAAGGTGACGCGCGCAACGAAGCGGAGTTTGTGCTTGAGACTTTTCAAAGTGTGGTCGCGCAGCTACAAGCTCAACAACGCGAGCTTGAAAGATTGAACGCGCTGGCAGGCGAGCGCGCCGCATCCGCAGAGCAATTCAGCGAACGCATCGTTGCCAGCGTGCCTTCCGGCCTCATTGCTTTCGACACGAGCGGGAAAGCGACCGTCGTTAATGGTCCCGCGCGCGAGCTTGTTCAGGCCAACGGCAAGGCTGAAGGGCAACCTCTCCGCGAGCTTCTCAAACACGCGCCCGATCTGGCAGAGATGGTCGAGCGTTGTCTTGATACAGGCCAACTCTATCGCCGCGAAGAGATTACTACGACAAGCGAGAAAGGTTTGCAAAGACGTTTGGGAGCAACTGTCGCGCCGATTAATCCGACGCCTGAGCGCAACGCGCAGGGCGCGCTCTGTCTGCTGACGGACATCACGGAGGTCACAAACTTGCGCGAGCAGGTCGCGCTCAAACGCAATCTTGAAAGCCTAGGCGAAATGTCCGCAGGGCTGGCGCACGAATTCAAGAACGCGCTCGCCACGCTTCACGGTTACGCGCAACTGATGCAGACGCTCACAGACGACGAGCGCGGGCGCGCGGCAGCCGCTTCACTCCTACAGGAAGTTCGCAGCCTCACGGAGATGGTCACGTCCTTTCTCAACTTCGCTCGACCTCAACCGCTCGAACTCGTTGATGTCTCGCTCAAAGAGAGCATCGAAGAATGCTCTACGGAGTTACAGCCTTTATATGAACGCCGCCGCGTCTCTCTTCGTCTCGAAGGCGAATTTGCAGAAGTGCGCGCAGACCAGCGCATGTTGCGTCAGGCTCTGCTCAATCTCATGCGCAATGCCGCCGAAGCGATAAGTGAAGATAAGACGGAGCGCCGCGTCAACCTGCGCGGCTCAAGCGAACGAGATCAATCGGGCAGGCAATGGGCTGTCATCGAAATTAAAGACACAGGCGAAGGCATTCCCGCAGGCGACTTGCAAAGAGTTTTCATTCCCTTCTTCACGACCAAATCAAAAGGTCACGGCGTCGGCCTCGCGCTCGCGCATCGCGTCATCACAGAACACGGCGGCACGCTCACGGCCTCAAACTCAAACGAAGGCGGGGCAGTCTTTACTCTCCGCTTACCTTTGTTCTAATTGTCAGGACGGAAATTTCCGGCGGCACGCGGAAACGAACGGGAAGGATGCTTGTGCCAATTCCGGGCGTGACGAAAAGCTGGTGGCCGCTCTCTTGCACGAGGCCGATAGCGTAACGCTGCTTGAACTCTGAAGGAACTATCAATCTGCCGACAAGTGGAAGATTAACCTGACCGCCGTGCGTGTGCGCGGCAAATGTCAAAGAGATTCTCGAAGGGATTTCTGGGAAAATGTCCGGGTCATGCGTCAGGGCAAATATGTTTGCGTCTTCAGGAATGTTTTTAAGAGCTTCCTTGATGTCCTGATGAGAGGTCCAAAAATCGCCCAACCCGACAAGCCAGAGAGACTGCCCGTTTCGATCAACCTTCACAGCCTCATTTTCCAGAACTCTTATGCCTTCACTTTCAAACGCGCGCCTGACTCTTTCTCCATCCAGCCACCAATCATGGTTGCCGAGCACGGCAAAGACGCCTAGACGAGCGCGCAACGGTTTCAATTCTCCGGCGATGATTTCAGGCTCAACGAAATGCCCGCCCACCACGCCTTGAACTACATAGTCGCCAAGCAGCAGCACAAGGTCCGGTTGCAGACCGTTGATCTCCGCCACAATTTTTTTGAGCTTCTCTTCGTTAATGAAGGGAGAGCCAACATGTAAATCTCCGATAGCGACGATTTTTAAGCCATCGAATTCTGCCGGCAATCGAGGAAGATTAATCGTCACATCTTTAACAACCAACTTGTTCGGCTCAATCGCAAACGCCCAGATGCCCAGACAGATAGCGAAGCAAATGAGCAGGAGCAAAATGATTTTGATGATAGGTCTCTTTCTCAACCTCATGCTCTGGTCTCCCTACGCTTCGCCTCGTGGAAAATATTCGCGCCATCTTCTGTCAACAAGCTCCGCAATGTCCGAACGCACGATAAGCTCATCGGGATAACCGGGCTTCATGCGTGCATCAATGACGATGGGCGCGCTGTATGAGAGATGATGGCGACGGACTTTTGTTTCCGCAGCATGAATATCCGAAGCTGGCTCGAAGCGCGTCCATGTGGCCCAGAGAAAATCCGCAGTTGAGCGAGCGACACTCGCATCATCGTGCAGGATGACGAGAGGCCAGCCAGCAAACGCTTCATCCTGCGCGAGGCGCGCGGCCTGCTCAGGCTCTTTCTCAAATGGCTGGCCTTCGACCACCAGACACCCGCCGCAGAAAACCTCTGCTCTTGAAACATCTCGCGGAAGCTGCCCATGAAACTCTCTCGGCAACTCGCGCACGGCTTCACCCAAACCTAAGAGAATCGCCTTGCTCCCTTCGTTCACTTTGCCGCTCGTGTAGTCTAGCGTGTCCATCGAGACGTTTGAGAAGATGAAAAGGTCGCTCAACGGATTAAAGCGCGCGAGGACATGCTCGAACAGCTTGCGAAAGTCGCGCAGGTCTTGCGGAGTGTCCGTGAGAATCAGAAACTTCGTTAATGAGAGCTGGCCCTCTCCGAGTATGCGAAAGCCTGAGACAAGAGCTTCGCGCGCGTAGCGTTCGCGCACCACAGCCGCGCAGAGCGAATGGAATCCCGTCTCGCCGTAGGTCCAGAGGTCGCGCACGCTCGGCATCACAAGCGGGAAGAGCGGCGAAAGTAGTTTCTGCAAATAATCGCCGATGAAGAAATCTTCCTGTCTGGGTTTGCCCACAACGGTCGCGGGATAGATTGCGTCGCGGCGATGAAAAACGGCATCGGCATGAAAGACAGGATAATCGTGTTGCAGAGAATAGTAGCCGTAATGATCGCCGAACGGCCCTTCGGGTCTGCGCTCTCGCGGCGGCACTTTGCCGACAATCGCAAACTCCGCTTCAGCCACAAGGCGATGCCCACGCCCAAGCGGGTTCTTCACCATCCGAACTTTCTCGCCCGCGAGCAGAGATGCCAGCACAAGCTCAGGCACGTCTTCCGGTAGCGGCGCAATCGCAGAGAGAATCAGAGCGGGCGGGCCACCTAAGAAAATCGTGACGGGAAGAGGCTGGTCCAACGCTTCGGCTTCGTGATAATGAAAGCCGCCGCCTTTATGTATCTGCCAGTGAAGCCCTGTGGTCTGCGCGTCATAGACCTGTATGCGGTACATGCCTAGATTGTGCTTGCCTGTCACGGGGTTTTCCGTGTAAACGAGCGGCAGCGTGATAAACGGCCCGCCGTCTTCCTGCCATGTCGTCAGCACCGGCAACTCTTCGAGACGCGCTGGCTGGTCCTTAATCTGAAGCACGGGCGCGCGTGAGACGTTTCGCGTGCCGAGTTTGAGAGCTTCAAAGGCGAGCGCGCGATGCTGCCAGAGTTCTTTCGGGCGCGGCGGAAGCAGAGACTCTGCGACGCGCACAACTTCACGCACAAGCGTTTCAGGCTTCGGCCCGAAGGCTCGCTCGATGCGCTCAGCCGTGCCGAAAAGATTTGTGACGACCGCGTAGCGGCTTCCCTTCACCCGCTTAAAGAGCAGCGCGGGACCGCCCTCAGCAATCACGCGCCGATGAATCTCTGCGACTTCCAGATATGGGTCAACTTCCGTCTCTACTGTGATGAGTTGGTTTTCGCGCGCGAGCAGGTCAAGGAATGTGCGCAGGTTTTTGTGCATAAGAGAGAATGATGAACAAAAAGCTGTCCGTAGCCAGTAGTCCGTTGTCCGTTGTTTTTCTGTTTTTACAATGGACCACTGACAACGGACAAAGAACAGTTCTTAGTTCATCATTATTATAAAGGATTATGGGGAAGTGTTTGAAGTGTTGTTGCCGACCTGACGCGGGCGTTGTGCCGCATCGGGCGCGGGTTGAGAGAGGCGTGCGTTGATTTCGCGTGTGGCGAATTTCGCGGCGTTGGCTATCTTCGTGTCGTAAGATGAAGTGAAGGGCTTGATGCGCTCAAGAGTCTCGCTGTCGCCGAGCTTTGCGAAAACTTCCAGCAGGCGAATCTGCATATTGCCGTTGGCCCTTTGGAGAAAAGTGTAGAGCGGCTCAGGGCTATCAAGTTGGGCCAGATAGCCTGCGGCCTGTTCGTGGCGTGAAGAGCTTTCAAGGTCGCGCACAATGTCGAAGAGCGAAGCGTCGCGGCCCATCCGATAGAGCGCCCAATCAAGGGCCAGACGCACGCGCCCGTTCTTCTCCTGCAAGCGATAGCCCGCCACCAGCCTCTCCTGATCTTTCACGGCGAGGCGTGCCAACTCTTCCGCCGCGCGCTGTCGCTCAAGCGGGTCAAGGCTCGCCAGCTTTTTCGCAACCTCAACAGACGAACTCTGCTGCGCGCCCGCTTCGTCCTCATCCTCTACAGACTGCGCTCGCGCCACACCACTCGTCAGGCAACAGAAAAGCGCAAACGCGATAACGAGCACCAAATATTTAAGAGAATTGAAGCTCATAACTCTTCCTTAAAAACAGTTTTCAGTTTT
>JBAWGU010000017.1:0-6249 GCA_049593215.1 Pyrinomonadaceae bacterium | reverse complement strand
CACTATCCTATTTCGTCGCAGCCGCCACAACTTCTTCCGCTTCCCTATCAAGCGGCGAGATTTCCTGCAACTCATCATCGCCTTCAAGTTGCCTCTGTCTTCTAACCGTCCCGTCAGACTCGAAGATGTAAGCCGAAGGAGATTCGCGCATGATGATGTCTTGCAGGCGCATCAAGCCGTAGAGCAGGGCTTCAGGTCTTGGCGGGCATCCCGGAATATAAACATCCACAGGGATGACGCGATCAACGCCCTGCATCGTCGAATAGGAATCAAACGGCCCACCCGTCGAAGCGCACGCGCCCATCGCAATCGCCCACTTCGGCTCAGGCATCTGGTCAAAGACGCGCCTGACCACAGGCCCCATCTTCAACGTCACCGTGCCCGCAATAATAATCAGATCGCTCTGGCGCGGCGAAGGACGGAACACGCCTGCGCCGAAACGGTCTATGTCAAAGCGGCCCGCCCCGCACGCAATCATCTCAATCGCGCAGCAGGCCAACCCGAACGTCATCGGCCACAGCGCAGACTTGCGCGCCCAGTTCACCACCGGCGCACCCAAATCCATCGCCTTCGCCCCGACAGTCCGACGCACAGAGTTGATAATCGAATCAACCGTCGTCAGCACAAATCCTTCTTCATGTTCTGCCATATAAACTGCAAGGATGAAGGCGGAAGGATGAAGGATGAAAGAATGACTATTCAAGTCGAGTCATTCACTCAATCCACTTCATCCTTCCGCCTTCATCCTTCATCCTTGCCTTTCACGCCCATTCCAGCGCGCCTTTGCGCCAGGCGTAGTAGTATCCAACGACTAAGATTGCGATAAAGACGAACATCTCTATCAGCGCAAACTTGGTGAAAGAGAAATCGTCGCCCATGAAGATGATGGCCCAGGGGAGCAGAAAAATCGTCTCCACATCGAAGATGAGAAAGAGCATCGCGACGATGTAATAGCGCACGGTGTAGCGATCATGCGCTTCGGTCGTAGGCTCTATGCCGCACTCGTAAGGCTTCATCTTCGCCTTCTGGTAGATGCTCGGTCTCACGAAGCGTCCCAGCACAATCGGCAGCACAGGGAAGATAACTGCAAAGACGAAGAAGATCATCACAGGCCAGTATGCTGTGATAGGAGCGCCGACTGCGCCCGCGCCCGTCTCTGCCTGTAAAAGAATCGCGCTCAGCAACATTTGTGTGCTCTTCGTAAACTTAGAAACTGAAGTTGCGTCTGGACAAAATTGCGAATCATTCGGCTTGCGTGAAAAATATTATGCTGCTACTCGGGGCAATGTCAATTAAGTTGTTCGCCGCGCGTCTTCTAATTCGCTTCCGCGTGCGGCTTGCCCGCGAGCAAAGCGATTGCATGACGGAGCACGGGCTTAATGACAGCAAAGCTCTCGCGCACTCCTTTAGGCGAGCCGGGCAGGTTGATGATGAGCGCGCCGCTACGTATGCCGCACACGCCGCGCGAGATCATCGCCATCGGCGTTTGCTCAAGAGTCTTTATGCGCATCGCTTCGGCAAGCCCCGGAGCTTCTCTCTCAATTACAGCGCGTGTCGCTTCCGGCGTGTTATCGCGCGGCGCGACGCCTGTGCCGCCTGTGGTCACAATCAAATTCACATCCGCGCGCTCAGCATACTCTATCAACTTGGCTGCGAGAGGCTTCAAATCGTCTGACAGAATTTCTGCTGCGACAAGCTGCGCTCCCGCTCCTTTCAACAACTCAACAAGCGTCGCGCCGGACTCATCTTCACGCTCGCCGCGCGAGCAAGCGTCACTCACAGTGATGACCACAGCTTTAATCTCAACTGCCATCCTGTCCTGTCACCTGTCGCTTGTCACTGCTTTTAAGGCATGAAGCTCTTGCAGCGAGCGGACTACGATCTGCTCCCCGCTTCCGTGCGCGCTGATGGCTTCGACAAGAGCGTTCGCGCCTGTCATCGTCGTCACGCACGGCACGTTGTATTGCAGCGCGGCGCGGCGAATCGCCTGCTCGTCAAAATGCGAGGAGCGTCCAAGAGGCGTGTTGATGATGAGCGCGATGTCCCCACGCTTGATGAAGTCAACGATATTGGGCCTGCCTTCGTTGACCTTGAAAACGCTTTCGACTTTGAGGCCGACTTCGCGCAGCCGCGCGGCAGTTCCGACCGTCGCAACTATTTTGAATCCCAGACGCGAGAGGCGGCGCGCGAGCACGACGGCCTGCCCCTTATCCGCATCGTTGACGCTGATAAAAGCTGTCCCTTCGCGCGGCAGTTTCAACCCCGCGCCCATCATCGCCTTCGCATAAGCTTCGCCGAAACTTTCTCCGACACCCATCACCTCGCCCGTCGAGTGCATCTCAGGACTCAGGATCGGATCAACGCCCGGAAATTTTACGAACGGAAAGACAGGCGACTTGATGAAGAACTTGTTGACCGTCAAATCATCCGGCAAATCAAAACTTTTAAGAGCACGCCCGGCCATCACGAGCGCAGCGATGCGCGCAAGCGGCACGCCCGTAGCTTTCGACACAAACGGCACGGTGCGCGATGCGCGCGGGTTTACTTCCAACACATACACGCGATCATCCTTAATCGCAAACTGTAGATTCATCAACCCGCGCACACGCAGCGCGCGTGCAAGCTCGCGCGTGTAATGCCGCATCGTCTCAAGATGCTCAGGCTCTATGCGAATCGGCGGCAGCACGCAGGATGAATCGCCGGAATGTATGCCAGCCTCTTCGATATGCTCCTGAATCCCCGCAACCACGCACGTCTCGTCATCACAGAGCGCGTCAACATCAAACTCCGCCGCGCGCTCAAGAAATTTATCAATCAACACCGGACGATCAGGAGAAAAATCAACAGCAGTTCTCACATACTCGTCCAGACTATCTTCATCGTACACAATCACCATCGCCCGCCCGCCGAGCACATAAGAAGGGCGCACCAACACCGGATAGCCTATGCGCTCGGCAATCTTCTTCGCTTCACCGGCAGTCGTCGCCGTGCCGTTCTCAGGCTGCGGAATGCCAAGCTCGCTGAGCAGCGCGCCGAAACGCTTGCGGTCTTCTGCAAGGTCAATCGAATCGGGCGACGTGCCAATAATCGGCACACCTGCATCATGCAGTCGCATCGCAAGATTGAGCGGCGTCTGCCCGCCAAACTGAACGATGACGCCTTCTGGCTTTTCGACATCCACGATGTTCATCACGTCCTCAAACGTGAGCGGCTCGAAATAGAGACGATCCGAAGTGTCGTAATCCGTCGAGACTGTTTCAGGATTGCAGTTGACCATGATGGTCTCGAAGCCTGCATCACGAAGCGCAAACGAAGCATGACAGCAGCAGTAGTCAAACTCTATCCCCTGCCCTATGCGGTTCGGCCCGGAGCCGAGAATCATAATCTTCCGAGAATCTGTTGGCGCAGATTCATCTTCCGTCTCGTAGGTTGAATAGAGATAAGGCGTGAAGGATTCAAACTCTGCGCCGCAAGTGTCCACACGCTTGTAAACGGGAACCATGCCGAGACGCTTGCGATACGCGCGCACTTCCAGCTCCGTGCTTTTCGTCAAATACGCGATGCGACGATCAGAGAGTGCGTACTCTTTCGCCGTGCGCAGAACATCAACAGGCACATCTTCCAAACTCTTCCCGACAATCTCATCCTGAATCTGCATCACGTCTTGAAGCTGTTCGAGAAACCACGGGTCTATGCGTGAGAGACGATATATTTCCGCGATGGACCAATCGTGTTGCAGCGCGTAAGTGATGTAAGAGAACCTTTGCGAATTAGGCCGCGCGAGTTTTCGCTGAAGCTCATCGTCGGGAACGTCTTCGAGGCGCAGAGGCTTAACGGATTCGAGCGAGCGCAAGCCTTTGAAGAGAGCCTCTTTGAAAGTCCTCCCAATCGCCATCACTTCACCGACAGACTTCATCTGCGTGCCGAGCACATCTTCGGCATCGCGGAATTTTTCAAAGTTCCATTTCGGAATCTTCGCCACGACGTAATCAATCGTCGGCTCGAAACTTGCTGGCGTCTTCTTCGTGATGTCGTTTGGAATCTCGTCGAGCGTGTAGCCGACCGCCAGCTTCGCAGCAATCTTCGCAATCGGAAAGCCCGTCGCCTTAGACGCCAGCGCAGACGAACGCGAGACGCGCGGGTTCATCTCGATGATGCGTATATCGCCGTTATCTGGATTGACTGCAAACTGAATATTCGAGCCGCCCGTCTCGACACCGACCTTGCGAATAATCGTAATCGCCATGTCGCGCAACTTCTGATATTCCACATCAGTCAAAGTCTGCGCCGGAGCGACAGTGATCGAATCGCCCGTATGCACACCCATCGGGTCAAAGTTTTCAATCGAGCAGATGATGACCACGTTGTCCTTGAGGTCGCGCATCACCTCAAGCTCAAACTCTTTCCACCCTAAAATTGATTCTTCAATCAACACTTCCTGAATCGGCGAAGCAGCCAAACCTGTGCGCACAATCTCTTCATACTCTTCCGGGTTGTAAGCAATGCCGCCGCCCGTTCCGCCGAGCGTGAATGACGGACGAATGATGGCAGGATACGCGGTCGTCTTCACAAGCTCCTGTGCCTCGTCCCACGAACGCGCGAAACCGCCTCGCGGCATCAACATCCCAGCCTCGTCCATCGCCTTCTTAAACAATAAACGATCTTCCGCAACCTTAATCGCCTCGCGCTTCGCGCCAATCATCTCCACGCCGTACTCTTCGAGCACGCCCGCATCGTCAAGCGCAATCGCAAGGTTAAGCGCCGTCTGCCCGCCCACAGTCGGCAACAGCGCGTCTGGTCTCTCGCGCTTAATAATCTCCGTGACAGATTCAACCGTGAGAGGCTCTATAAAAGTCCTGTTCGCAGTCTCCGGGTCAGTCATAATCGTCGCGGGATTGGAATTAACCAGCACGACCTCGTAGCCTTCCTGACGTAGAGCCTTGCAAGCCTGCGTGCCTGAATAATCAAACTCGCAAGCCTGCCCGATGATGATTGGGCCTGAGCCGATGATGAGAATTTTGTGTATGTCTGTGCGTTTAGGCATCTGCGATTAAAGAAATTAATGCTGCAAATTTTGCTCTGGATGAATCAAGTCATTATACATAACGAGATAACAGAGCACGAACCATGCTCAACCTTATCGGATATATTCAGTCTTGAAAATGAAGTAACGGGCGGTTCACCGCAGAGGCGCAGAGCAGGCGCGCAGAGTTTACGCAGAGAACTGATTTAATCCTCTGCGCTAACTCTGCGCGAGACTCTGCGTCTCTGCGGTGAGTCTCGACACTCGTTGCACTCAAGATTGTATAGCCCCTAAATCTTTCACAAAAAAGCCGACCCTTACTGAAAAGGTCGGCCCGGCGTTGAGAGAAATCTGTTATCACTTTAAGGCTGCTGCGTATCCAATTTCCGACGATAATCTTCGCCTTCGATCTGCACACTCTTGCACATCTCAAAGAGACGTGAGCGCAATCGCACGCCGATGCGGTCTTCTAAAGTTTCGTCGCCCTCGCGGCGATGTATGTCAAAATAATTAGTGGTAAAGATTGTCAATTTTTTGTTGTTATAGCGTGTGTTGATGACTTGCATCATCGTATCACGCACCCAATCTGTCGGCTTTGAAGCTCCGAGTTCGTCCAGCACCAAGATTTCCGCCTCAAAAACGGGTGCAAGCACCTTTAATTCAGATGTCTGGGAGATGGGATTCCAAGAGTTCTGAATCTCTTTCAGGAGCGTGCCGAATTCGTAGAAGAGGCAATTCTGTCCTTGCTTCTCGATTAAGTCGCGTATGATTGCTACTGCCAGATGAGTTTTTCCGACTCCGACAGGCCCCATGAAGAGTATTCCACGATCAACCGCAGGGTAAGTACGAGCAAGGGTGTAAGCGTACCTGAAAGCGTTTGATTGAATGTTGTAGTATTTGCCCTTAATCGGATAATAATTCTGTAATGAACATTGTTCGTAACGGCGCGGAATGCGCGCGGCTTCAAGCAGCTTTGTTTTCGTGCTCTCGGTGCGGCAACGGCAACGCTTCGCGCCTTTGCCCGCCACGACTTCCATGCCTGTGCCAAAGCAGAAGGAGCAGGCGGCTGGCTGATCCGTCAGGACCGAAGGGTCTTGAGCAAACGTCTCTTCAAGCTCGTTATCGTTGACGAGCGAAAGGAGCGGCTGGGTTTTCTTTTTTTCAGACGCCATCTAAGAGCAGGACGCTTTGCAGTTCATTCAGAATTTCTTTGAGCACTTTCGGAC
>JBAWGU010000016.1:0-7178 GCA_049593215.1 Pyrinomonadaceae bacterium | reverse complement strand
CATGAAGCGGCTTTAGCAATTCTGCCAGCCGGAACAGGCGACGATTTTGCGCGTGGACTAACGGGCAGGCGCGAGAGTTTAGAGTACTGGATAAAAACTCTCGTCGCGCATTGTCGCCGTGACGATTCAAAAGCGGCGCGTGCAGTTGATGTGATTTACGGCAGCGCGAACGGCGACGAGAGAGAGTTTATCTGTCTCAACGCGGCGACCATAGGCATCGGCGCAGAGGTCGCAACGTATGTCGGCGCGCAGGGCCGCATCGCGCAGGCGTTGCCCGGCGAAGCTCGTTTCGTCTCAGCCGCGTTGCGCGCTCTGGCGCGTTGGCGCGAGCGGCGCACGCGTATCAGGATTGTTGAGAGCAACGCTGCCCGGAGTTCTCTTGAATCAACGCTTGAGATTCAGTGCGCGTCGAATCTGATTGCGATTGCCAACGGAGTTTATGCGGGCGGCGGGATGATGTTTGCGCCTGAAGCGCGCGTGGATGATGGATTGATGGATGTGCTCCTGGCCTGCGACGGCCTCACGCGCGCGGGCATCCTGCGCGAGCTTCCGCGCATACGTCGCGGCGCGCATCTCTCAAATCCAAGAGTGCGCGTCATGCGCGCGACGAGCGTGAGTATTGAAACCGACGGTGGCGAAGATGCGTTGATGATCGAAGCGGACGGCAACGTGCGCGGCCACACCCCTGCGGAGTTTCGCATCATCCCCGGCGCGCTGCGCATAGTTCGATAACTGATCTGTCAATCTTCATCGTCATCATCACTCTTCATCGCCAGCATTTCAATCTGAGCAATCTTAGCCAGACGCCTGCGATGCCGCTCTTCAGCCGTAAAATTTGCGGCAACAAACGCGCGCACAATCTCAAGCGCAAGCTCAACGCCCGTGACGCGCGCACCCAGACAGAGCACGTTGCAATCGTCATGCTCGCGCGATTGATGCGCAGAGTAAGTGTCGCCGCAAAGAGCCGCGCGCACGCCTTTCAATTTGTTTGCAGCGACGCACGCGCCCACGCCGCTCCCGCAAATCAAAATGCCAATGTCCGCGCCACCGCTCTGCACGCTCTGGCCCACAGCAAGCGCGTAATCAGGATAATCGTCCGGGCGCGAGCCATCATGCGTGCCGAAGTCCAGCACTTCATGTCCCGCCGCGCGCAACTCTTCAATCACACGCTCGTTAAGCGGAAAGCCTCCATGATCTGCGCCAATAGCGATTTTCATAATTCTCGCAATAATGCCTCGAATCCCGCTTGCTGGAAATGCTCGTCTGCGGTGAGCGCCTCAGTTAGATTTTGATCCTGCATGATGATAAATGAGATGCAATCGGTGAGTCCCCATTCTTTATCCGAGCGATTTTTATAGAGCCGGAATGCGCGTTGGCACACTTCTTCAGAGGTTGGAACAATCTCTACCAGCGCATCTTGTTCCAGCGCGTCAATCAAACTAACGGCAGCTTGACGATACCGCATCTTGGATAAGGCATTGCCGATTTCCAGAACCACAGCGCGTGTTGTAATCAAGCGTGTCCCTTCTGCTTTCATTTGCCAGGCCAGCGCGACGGCTCGTTCATGATACTGATCATTCGTCACAGTGACAGCGATGGCATAAACCGCATCCAGAAATACTCTATCCTTCACGGCGTGCCTCTCCGTGATAGAGATAGTCGTCAAACTTCTCTGACCAGTCGGACGGGCCTTCCAGCTTAAGAGCCAGTGCAGTATCAAGAAACGATTTGCTTTTACCCTCAATATCCTCCGCAAGCTCAATAGTGATTCGCACGTGCGTGTTCGGCTCCAAACTTATAGGCTCGTCCGGACGCAACACTTCACCATCAAAAATTGCCCCAAGCGTCTGGCTCATCTCACACCTCCACTTTTAAGCATACCCGAAGCGAAACGGCGCGGCCAACTCTCTGCGCTTAAGTATAAACCTTTTGCAACCCGCCGCGCGCAACTCTTCAATCACACGCTCGTTAAGCGGAAAGCCTCCATGATCTGCGCCGATTGCTACTCGCATAATTTCTGCAAACCTATTTCCTCAATATCGCGCGGGCGCGTGCCGTTACGTTCTCCACGTTGAATCCAAGCTCGCGCATCGCTATGTCACCGGGGGATGAGCCGCCGAAGCGATTGAGACAAATGACATCGCCTTGCAGCCCGATGTAACGATCCCAGCTTTGTCGCACTCCGGCTTCGACGGCGAGGCGCGCGTTGATTGCGGGCGGGAGAACTTCGTTGCGATAGTCTTCCGTTTGCTCCTCGAAGAGTTCCATGCAGGGCATCGAGACGACGCGTGTGGGCGTGCCTTCGTTCTGCAAAGCCTCACGCGCTTCGAGCGCCAGAGAAACTTCTGAGCCGGTGGCGATGATGATGAGTGCGGGCGTGGCGGGTTCGTTCTCTACGAAATCGGGCGCGGCGTCTGCGGCGATGGGGCGTGCGCCTGTGAAGGTGGCTTCGGCGAGAATGTATGCGCCGCGTTGTGCGCCTTCGGCTGAGGCGTAAGTGGCGTTGCGGTCTATGAGTGGAACTTTCTGGCGCGTGAGGGCAAGAGCCGTCGGCGCATGACGGCGTAGGATTGCGATGCGCCAGGCTTCGCGGACTTCGTGAACGTCTGCGGGGCGTATGACGAAGAGATGCGGAATGGCGCGTAAGGCGGCCAGGTGTTCGATGGGTTGATGCGTCGGGCCGTCTTCGCCGAGTCCGATGCTGTCGTGCGTGAAGACGTAGATGACTTGAACTTCCGAGAGCGCGGCGAGGCGTATCGCGGGCTTCATGTAATCTGAAAAGGTGAGGAACGTGCCGCCGAAAGGAATCAGGCCGCCGTTTAAGCTGATGCCTGTCATCGTCGCGCCCATCGCGTGTTCGCGTATGCCGAAGTGCAGGATGCGCCCATCGTATTCGCCCGCCTCAAAACTCTTGCTCTCTTTGATGTCGGTGTTGTTCGATGGTCCTAAATCGGCAGAGCCGCCGATGAGCATGGGCATGTGCGGCGCGAGCGCGTTGATGACCTCGCCACTCGCGGCACGCGTCGCCATCGCCTTCGCGTTCTCGAATGCTGGCAAGTGGTCTTCCCAGCCTTCGGGCAAATCCCCGCTCATCGTCACGCGCCATGCTTTGCCTAACTCCGCATTCTCCGTCTCATACTTTTCGACGAGCGCGTTCCATTCTTCTTCCTGCTTCGCGCCGCGCTCGATTGCTTCACGAAAATGGTTGAGCGCTTCATCGGGCACGTAGAAAGTTTTGTCTTCGGGCCAGCCTAGATGACGTTTAGTTTCGCGCACGGCCTCTTCGCCGGGAGCATCTGAGTGAGCTTTGCGCGTGCCCGCCGTAGGCATTCCGTAGCCGATGGTCGTCTTGATTGAGATGAGCGTAGGTTTCACGCCGACGGATTGCGCGTCGCGTATCGCCTGTTCAATCGCTTCGAGGTCGTTGCCGTCTTCAACCGTCAAAGTGTGCCAGCCGTAAGACTCGAAACGCTGCGGCACGTTTTCGGAGAAAGCCAAATTTGTGAAGCCTTCGATGGTGACGTTGTTATCGTCGTAGAGGTAGATGAGCTTGCCGAGCTTGAGATGGCCCGCGAGCGAAGCGGCTTCCGATGAGACACCTTCCATCAAGTCGCCGTCAGAGACGATGGCGTAAACGTAATGATCTATCAGGGGAAGCTCAGGCTTGTTGAATTTCGCAGCGAGATGCGCCGCGCCCATCGCCATCCCGACTCCGTTGGCGAAACCCTGACCGAGCGGCCCCGTCGTGATTTCAACTCCGGGCGTTAGAACATTTTCGGGATGGCCCGGCGTCTTCGATCCCCACTGGCGAAAATTTTTAATCTCATCGAGCGGAAGATCGTAGCCCGTCAGGTGTAGCAGCGAGTAGAGGAGCATCGAGCCGTGACCTGCGGAGAGCAGGAAGCGATCACGATTGGCCCACTTCGGATTCTTCGGATTGTGTCGAAGAAAGCGCGTCCATAGAACATAGGCCGCAGGAGCCATGCCGAGCGGCAGGCCCGGATGTCCTGATTCCGCTTTCTGCACGGCATCGAGCGCGAGCGTGCGAATCGTGTTGATACAAATCTGGTCCAGAGTTTTCGTAGTGTCGTTGGTTTCCTGTTGCGGTGTCGCGCTCATGCTCTTTTAGTTTCCTTGTCTGAATGTGTCGAAGCATCGCTGAGACTGCGAGCAATCTCTTCATCTGCGATAAGACGTTCGTAAATTTCCTGTTGTCGCTTGATGCCTGTCTGGTAACGCGCGTGACGCGCCGCGTCCGGCTCGAAAGTCTGCATCGCTTGCGTGGGCGCGTCCTGTAGCCTTTTTATCTTGCCTGTAGCCTCCAATGCAAGCAAAACCGCGCCGCGACTCGAAGCCTCTTGCACAAGAGAGAGTTTTACGGGAACGCCGAGCACGTCCGCAACGATCTGCGTCCACACGCGCGAAGCGACGAGCGCGCCGCCCGATGCGATGATCTCTATCGTCGGCGCAAGCTCTTTAAGCTCGTTTGCGATGAGAGCAAACCTGTAAGCTATCGCTTCCATCGCGGCGCGAAGGATGTCTGGGGGCCGCGTGTGCTGTGTGAGTCCAAGGATTGCTCCGCGCGCATCTGCGTGCCAGCCTGTGCTGCGCTCGCCAGCCCAGAACGGCAGAATTGTAAGTCCGTGCGCGTCCGGCTCAAGCTCCGACAACTCGCGCTCAACTCTCTCTTCGTGCTGATTAAGAGCGAGCGCATTCTTCATCCATGCGTACAGGCCGCCGCCGTCCGAGAGCGCGCCGCCCAGAACGATGCGCCGCTCGTCCGCTCTGTAACACCAGAGGCCGCAGGGCAAACTCTCCGGCGGCAAGCCTTCCCACAACACGCGCATCGCGCCTGATGTTCCAATCATGAGAGCCCCTCTATCGAGCGTTGTGCAGCCCGCTCCGATATTGTTGGCCGCGCCGTCGCCAATCGCGGGAAACCATCTTGCGTTTTGAAGCTGCGGCCAACGCCGCGCGTATTCGTCTTTGAGATTAGTAAAACTTTCGCGCGGCGCGGCGATCTTTGTTAATTGCCGCGTTGAGATTTCCAATCCATCAAGAAGATTCTCGTCCCACGCGCAGCGTCGCACGTCGAAGAGTCCTGTGCCCGAAGCCATCGAGACGCTCGCAGCAGTCGCGCCGAACAGGCGCAGCGTTAGAAATTCTGCGAATGACATCCAACGCCGCACGCTCCTGTAAACTTCTTTCCGTTCCTGACGAAGCCATAGAAGTTTTGCGGGCCAGTAGCTCGGATGAAAGCGGCAGCCTGTGCGATTATGCGTCTCGCGCTCATTGAAAAGTTTTTTTAATTCTTCTGCGGCGCGTGCGGCTCGCGTGTCCGCCCAGGTGTAAACGGGCGTCAGGGCATGGCCCGCGTCGTCGCAGCCCACCAGACTGTGCCAGAAGCAGGACAGAGCGACTATTTCTATTCTCGAAATATTTTGGGAAGAATGCTTGAGAGCATCATCAATCGTCTGCGACACCTGAGCTAAAGCCTTGTCTGCATCAAGCTCTGCGCCGCCTTCGACGGTCGTTGAGAGATTTCGGTTAATGCGCGCGGCTGTGCCTTCGATCTCATTGCCTTCCGCATCGTAGAGCGCGGCGCGCACACTCGACGTACCAACATCAAGCGCAAGCGCGTAAGGCTGCTTCTCAAGATTATTCGTCTCCTGCACTTTCTTCATCATACCTTCCTGCGCCGCACGCGCAAGTCTTCGTGTGATGGGCAGTGGATCATTTTCGTTGTTGACTCGCGCACGCAGTTTGTCATAAAAGCATTCCGCCTGTTTTATACGTCACGCGCCTTTGAAGGCGAAGCGAAGCGAAAACCGTGTCAAAGTTTCACTTGCCAGACCGAAGCAAACAGAAGGGCCGACGCCGGTTTCTGCCGGTCAACTATCGCGGGCTGCTGTTCGACCTGGTGGTCTTCGTGGTCAACGTCTTCCTCATTCGGCTGCTGACGCGCCACATCGGGCGTTTGCTGTCTTTGACTTTCCTCAGCGACGACCCGCAGGCGGGCCGCACGCTTCTCATCATCATCTCGGCGGCCTTCGCCGCGCAGTTAATCGGCGCGGCCCTCAAGCGCAGACCGCTTCAGGCGAGACTGCTCGCGCAACACGACAGCGGCAGCGCTTCTTTCGGCTGTTTAATAATTCTTCACTTCTGCCTGACGCTCATCACTTCCGTGGCAATCGTCGCGCTGCTACTGCCCAAGGCGTCGGGCGGCAGCACGGTGCTTGTCTTCTTCTTCAGCATGATCCCGACGGCGCTCGTCTGGCGCGCGATAACGCCGTACAAGAAGCCGCCCCAGCCTGACTGGCGCGACTCGCGCGGCGCAGAGATCGTGGCCGACTCCTGCCTCCTCGCGTACATGCTCGTGAATCTCGCCGTCTGGAACACTCTGACGGCGGGGTCAAACGTGCGCGCGACGGGCGTGGGCGATGTGTTATCGCGCGCCCTTGGCTTCGTCATCCTCAGCCCCGTCGTTCTTCTGTTCTACCTCCCGCCGCGCCTTCTCTTCCTCGTCGAAGATTACAAGTACCCGGCGACGTGGATCAGCATGACGCTCGCCGTCGCGCCCGTCGCCTATCGCCTCATCATCGGCTCGCCCTTGAAAACAGATTGGTGAGGGCGCGCGGCACTGACGGGGAAAGCGGATCACAGAAGAAGAAAAAGAAATACGCGTGCGAAAAACAAAAAGAGACGGCGGTAAAATTATCAGCAATTAAACCTTGTAAGTGCCCCCGGCCTGTGATGTTTGCGTCTGGTAAACCTGTCGTATAATGAAGCGGCAAGGATTTATTCAGAGCAAGAGATAAGGCGTGACAGGAACAATCCATTATGAGCTTTGAATTTGATGAGAGAGAGTTGGAGATGCTGCGCAGGGTTGTAGCGGAGTACATTGCGGACTTGCGAGACGAAGCTCATCACACGGACGCGCGCGATTACAAAGAGCAACTGCGTAGCGAAGAGACCGTTCTTCAAGGCATACAGCAGAAGCTCGGCGCGCAGTCGTCCTGAATAATTTCATGCAGGCTGAAACTCTCAGTTGCCCTATGTGCGGCGCGGCGGCCTCGACGGAGGCGGCGCATTGTCTCTACTGTGGCTCGCGTCTCGACTCAGTCGCGTGCCCTTCGTGCTTCGGCATGATGTTCGTCGGGAGCCGCCATTGCCCGCAC
>JBAWGU010000015.1:0-6540 GCA_049593215.1 Pyrinomonadaceae bacterium | reverse complement strand
CTGCACCTCTGCGGTGAATATCAACTTGCCTCTCACTCATCTTGCCCGCAGATTCCGAATTGATTTCACTTTAATGCTTGCCAACGCTCCTACTGTGTTATAATCCCCGCCGTCAAGCTACTTTCATTTGCTGCTCCCCGCGCGGGAGCATTCTTAATGTTTCGGGAACAGTAGCATGGCTTTCATTTCGCAATGCTCAAGCGGCCAAGCGAACGCGTTTCGCGGAGCAACATTCGAGGGTCATTCAACACAGCGTCCGACGCCCACCGCTCGCTTCACTCTTTCTGTAATTTGAATCAGACAATAGAGGATGGACGATAAGAACTGTTTTTATCGCCGGTCGTCCGTCGTCCATTTTTATGAACGTACACGGTAACACACAAGGGCTGAAGCCGAATCAACTGCGCCGCATTGAAAAACTTTATTCGCGCCGCATCGCGCCGCGCGAGATTGTCACGCAGGAGTTTGCGCGACAGTTGACGGAACTCTCGCACGAGACGCGCCGACAGATTGGCGCGCTCATTGATCGCAAAGGTTACGTTGAATATGTCGTGGTTGGCGACGCGCGACGCATAGAGTTGCCGGATTTGAAGAGAACGCGCGTGGCCGCAGACCGTTTTCGCGGCCTGCGCTGTGTGCATACGCACCTGCGCGGCGAACATTTGACGCAGGACGATTTAACAGACCTTGCGCTGCTTCGTCTCGACCTGATGGTTGCGCTCGATGTTGACGAGAGAACCGGATTGCCGGGCCTTGTGCGCGCCGCTCACCTCTTGCCCACGACTGCCGAAGAACTAGACGCCGACGATAAGGCCGCGCCTTACGCTTTTATTGAACCAAAGATTCCTTCACAGCTTGACGTTGATTTTCTCGCGCTGATTAATTCGCTCGAAGAAGAGATGGCGCGCAATCGTCGCGTGGCCCGCAGGGCGGAAGCGCGCGACCACACAATTCTTATCGGCGTCACCACAGGCTCGCTTTCGGAAGCCGAAGAATCAATGGCGGAGCTTAGAGAATTAGCGACATCTGCGGGCGTGGTCGTGTTGGACGAGATTATTCAAAGACGACAGGCGATTGATCCGCGCACCGTGATGGGCAAAGGCAAGCTGGAAGATTTGCTTGTGCGCGCTCTGCAACTCGGCGCAGACCTCATCGTGTTTGATCGTGAACTCTCGCCCGCTCAGGTGCGCTCGCTCTCCGAAGCCACAGACCTCAAGGTGATTGATCGCGCGCAGTTGATTCTGGACATCTTCGCGCAGCGCGCTCTATCACGCGAAGGCAAGATTCAAGTCGAGTTGGCCCAGTTGAAATATCTTCTGCCACGACTCATCGCCGGACATGATTCTGCATTCTCGCGTCTTGCGGGCGGCATCGGCGGGCGCGGCCCCGGCGAAACGAAACTCGAAACAGATCGCCGCCGCGTGCGCGACCGCATTCATCGTCTTGAGAAAGAGATTAAGCAGCAACACTACAGAAGGCTGGAGCGTCGCAAAGAGCGAAGCAGGCGCGCGTTTCCCGTCATCTCCATCGTCGGTTACACGAACGCCGGCAAGTCAACCTTGCTCAACACGCTCACATCTTCAAGCGTGCTGGCAGAGCAGCGCATGTTTGCCACGCTCGACCCGACCTCGCGCCGCCTGCGCCTTCCCCGCGAGCAGGAAGTCATCATCAACGACACGGTTGGATTCATACGCGACCTGCCGCCCGACCTTCTCGCGGCGTTTCGCGCCACGCTCGAAGAGATTAATGAGAGCGATCTGCTCATACATCTCATTGACGCATCGAACCCGCGCTGGCATCAACAACTTCTTTCGGTCGAAAGGATTTTGAGCGAACTCGATTTCGGACGGATTCCGCGATTAGTCGTTTTCAATAAAGCCGACATAGTTGAGCGCGATGCGCTTGAATCAATGCTTCGTCAGGCAGGCGACGGCGGGGCGCGCGAAGCTCTTGCTATTTCCGCGACCGCAGCGCAAACTCTGCGACCGTTGCTGGAGCGAGCAGGCCAGATTCTTGCCCGTGATCTGGGTGTGCAGCGCGAAGAAAAGATTGAAGGCGATGCTCAAGAACATCTTGAGTACGCCGCCCGAAGCTGAATGAGCACACGTCGTCCAAAGTTCACTTCAAGAGCAGACCGCGCGCGCGAAGCTGTGCAGAGCGTCTTTGTGCGTCCGTTCAAATGGTTCTCTCCAAACACGCGTGCCCTCATAGGCTTCTCTGTTCTGGTCCTCGTCACTGCCCTGCTTCTCGCCAGCAACTATCAACGCCGTCTGACAGCGACTTATAGAGAAGGCGATGTCGTGCATGGGAGCGTAATTGCGCCCGCAGACATTACCAACATTGATCCCGCCGAGACGGGGAAGAAACGCTCTGCTGCGATGGATGCAACCAGACCTGTCTTCAACTATGACCCGGCGCGCTCCGAAGAGTCTGCACAGAACTTCCGGCTCGCCTGGGAGAATTTGCAGAAGCAGGCGGGAAGCGCGAGCGCAAGGAAAGCATTGGTCTGGTCAGGCGAAGGCGGCGAGGCGGTCGCCAGAGCTTTCATTCCGCATCTCTTCAAGGCGGGTGAGCTTGAGCGCATCATGCGGCCCCTGCGCGAAACAGGCGATGAATACATCTATGATGACCGCGACGTTGCGCGCCTCAAGGAAGAGATTGTGCTCGTTGATCCGAGAAACTCTAACGCGCAAATGATTATTGCCATGCCGCAAACGCGCATGACTTCCATGAGCGCCGCGCGTCAGAACCTCCGCACGCGCATCACGCAACTGAGCGGCTGGACCGGTGATGAAAGAGAGGCTCTGGCAACTGCGCTCCTGCCGCTCGTGAAACCGAACGTCATCTTTAACCAGACCGCTTCGGAGATGGCGCGTGAGACTGAAGCCAGCAAGATTGCGCCTGTCACATTCACGCTCAGGCGTAATCAAATTGTCGCGCGCGAGGGCGACAAAGTGACGCCTTCGATGCTCGCGCAATTTGCGGCGATAGACGCGCACAGCAGCGCGGCTCGTCCGTGGTATCGCCTGCTCGGTCTGCTCTTCATCGTCGCCGCGCTCTACTGGGCCGCGTGGGAATTTATAGAGCATCGCAGCACAACCATCAGCTTGCCGCTCTCAAAAAGAAGAGCCTTTGCGCTCGTCGGGCTTTCTGTTGTGGTCCAGACTTTATTGATGAGAGTCGGATTCGGATTAACGGACAATCTGGCGATGCCTGCTCCGTTTGATGACCCGACGCTTCTCAACTTCGCCATTCCCTTCGCGGCAGCCGCGCTCTTAGTTGCGCTCCTGGTTGATACACAACTCGCGCTCATCACCGCGCTCATCACAGCCCTCTTCGCAGGAATGCTCGGGCCGACCGGAGTGCTCACCACGTTCTACGCGATTGTTGCATCGTCTGCGGCCATCTACGGCATCGGGCGTTATCGTGAGCGACAATCGGTCACGCTCGCAGGTCTTATCGTGGGCGGCATCAATGCCGTGATGGCTCTTGCGCTGCTGGCATACGGGCAGCAATCTTTGACGCCGGGCGCAGTTCTCGTCGCAATCGGCTGCGGCATTATGGGTGGACTGCTGACGACTGTGTTTGTGGCCGGTGGGCTGCCGATTAACGAAACGCTCTTCGGCATACTCACGGACGTGAAGCTTTTGGAACTGTCGAACGCGGATTTGCCTGTGCTGGGCCAGCTTGCTCTACGCGCCCCCGGCACAAACCAACATTCGCACGCCGTCGGCCAACTCGCAGAAGATGCCTGCCGCGCCATCGGAGCGAATCCTTTGCTCGCGCGTATCGGCGCGCTCTATCACGACATAGGCAAACTCGCCGCGCCCGATTATTTCGTCGAAAACCAGCAGGGCAACAACCCGCATGATCGCCTGCGCCCGACGCAGAGCGCGCGCATCATCACGAGCCACGTCACTTACGGATTGAAGCTGGCGAAACAGATCGGGCTGCCCAAACGCATCAGCGATTTCATCCCGCAACATCACGGCACGCGCACGCTCCACTTTTTCCTCCGCAAAGCTCAAGCGCACGCCGCACCTCACGAAGAGATTGACGAAGCGGAGTTTCGTTATCCCGGCCCGAAGCCGCAATTCAAAGAAGCAGCCATCATGATGATTGCCGATTCATGCGAAGCTGCCGCGCGTTCCCTTGCGCGCCCCGACCCTGAAAACATTCGTACCATCGTCAACAAAATTGTTGACGCCATCGTCAGCGACGGCCAGCTTGATGAATGCGACATCACGATGCGCGAGCTGACAACCATACGCGAAGCCGTCATCATGGCCCTCACCGCGATTTATCATGCGCGCATAGATTATCCGGGCTTCAACCCGCCTTCGCTCACAAACCTTCCCACACTTCCAGATGCCCAACTCGACACGGAAGAGCGTGGCATCACTTACAACAAGCCGTCGGAGATTCCGATTAACAAAGGCGGCGAAGTTGAAGACGAAGCTTTGACCAGAGAGAAATAATTTAAGCTCAGGAGGATTTATGAAATTCTTTAGCTGGTGCGGTCTAATTATTTGCCTGCTTCTTCAAAGCGCAATTATCAATGCTCAAAACAAATCTTCTTCGGGCTATCATATCATCAAGCAGGTCAAGCTCGGCGGCGAAGGCGGCTGGGACTACCTGACGATAGACGCGAAGGCACGACGCCTCTACATTTCACACTCGACGCATGTGATGGTCGTGGATGCGGATTCCGGCGCGGTGGTCGGTGATATTCCCAACACAACGGGCGTGCATGGCATAGCTATCGTGCCTAAGTTGAACAAGGGCTTCACCAGCAACGGGCGCGACTCGACCGTGACGGTCTTTGACCTCAAGACTCTCAAAACGCTGAAACAGATTCCGGTCGGTAAAAACCCCGACGCCATCATCTATGATCCTGCGTCAAAACGCGTCTTCACCTTCAACGGCGCAAGCCGTGATGCGACCGTCATTGACCCGCAAAGCGAGACGGTCGCTGGCACAATCGCTCTCGATGCACGACCGGAATTTGCTGTCTCCGATGAGAAGGGGCACATCTACGTTAATCTTGAAGACAAGAGCGCAATCGCAGCGATAGATTCGCGCAAGCTCACGGTCGAGGCACGCTGGCCGCTTGCGCCCGGCGAAGAACCTTCGGGGCTGGCGATAGATCGCAAGCATCGTCGCCTCTTCTCCGTCTGTTCCAACAAGCTGATGCTCGTCATCAACACTGACAACGGCCACGTTGTTACAAGCCTGCCCATTGGAGACGGCACTGATGCGGCTGGCTTCGACATGGAAACAGAGTTGGCCTTCAGCTCAAACGGCGACGGCACACTCACTATCGTGCATGAAGACTCTGCGGATAAATTCAGCGTCATTGAGAATGTTGCAACGCAGAGGGGAGCGCGCACGATGACGCTTGATCCGAAGACACACAGAATATTTCTGGTGACGGCTGAGTTTGGGCCGCCGCCTGCGCCGACTCCCGAACGCCCGCACCCGCGCCCAAGCATCGTGCCCGGCTCGTTTGTCTTATTGATTGTAGGCAAATGAAGCGAGCAGCAGAACGAACGCCCTTAAAACTTGTCGCGCAGTTTGCGGTAGGTGACGCTGAGGTCTTCAGGGATGACGCGTGTGTCGCCGATAGTGGACATGAAGTTTGTGTCGCCGGTCCAGCGAGGCATGACGTGCATGTGTATGTGGTCTGGAACGCCTGCGCCTGCCGGACGCCCAAGATTCATCCCTAAATTGAAACCGTGCGGGCGATAGGCATCGCGTAGTGCCGTCTGCGCGCGCTTTGCCAGATCAATCATCTCGTCCGTCGCATCTTTGGGCGCGGCATCGAACTCTCCGAGATGTTCGTAAGGGATGATGAGCAGGTGGCCGCTGATGTAAGGATATTTATTGAGGATAACGAAATTATGTTGGCCGCGATGGAGTATGAATTTGGTTTCGTCGTCGGCAGGGTCGTTTAAGATTGAACAGAAGACGCAACCCGTGTCTGTCTCTTGAGAGCCTGATGCGTTGATATACTCGTACCTCCAGGGACTCCACATGATGTCCATTGCCCGCACACCTCTTGATCTTTAAGGGAATCTAAAATGGCGCGGGCTTATTCTCGCTATCGCTCGCCGCATCACTTGATGAAGAAGATTCTGTCGAAGATGCGCCTGGTGCGCTCTCTTCGTTGATAAGCTCCTTGAGTTCTTTGCCGGGCTTGAAATAGGGGACGCGCTTGGCAGGGATGTTGACGGGATCGCCCGTCTTCGGGTTGCGCCCGCGACGCGCGCCGCGCTCTCTGACGCGAAAGCTTCCAAAGCCGCGCAGCTCAATCTTCTCGCCCTGATTCAGAGTATCAATAATGCTTTCAAAAACAATCTCGACAAGTCGCTCGGCGTCCTTCTTTGTAAGCTCAGCCGCGCGCGCGACATCTTCAACAAGTTCAGCTTTCGTCATGCCGTCACCTCTTCCGCCCGACAAAGGCTCTCACGGCCTTTGCGACTCTCCAGTCAAAAAATTCAATTGCCTGTGATTCAATAGCGAAGCTCTTGATTGAATCTA
>JBAWGU010000014.1:0-5756 GCA_049593215.1 Pyrinomonadaceae bacterium | reverse complement strand
GTGCATGAGAGGCGGTCAGAGATCGCCTCTAAACGATTGTTGTTGGGTTGCTGTTTGAAATGCGCCCTACAGTTGTCGTTCTACTTGGACACCTTTTGACGCTGCGCCCGCCGGTCTTCTAAAACTTCCACACTCTCTTTAACGCGCGTGTAGATGCCGTCAGCGTCTAGGCCGTATTTTGCGAGAAGCAGCTTTGGGTCGCCGTGCGTGACGAGACGGTCAGGGACGCCCATGCGTACGACTCTCACTTTATCTTGCAGGCCGTTCTCTTCCAGAAGCTCAATCACTGCTGAGCCGAAGCCGCCCGCGAGATAAGCTTCTTCGACTGTCACGATAAGACGCTTTGTGCGCGCAAGAGCGAGCAACAGTCCCGCATCAAGCGGCTTAACGAAACGCGCGTTGACAACCGTCGTCTCGATGCCTTCTTTCGCCAGATTCTCGGCAGCCTGCAAAGACGGATAGACCATCGAGCCGTAGCCGACAATCGCCACGTCGCCGCCGCTATCGCGCAGGATTTCGCCCTTGCCAATCTCAAGCGTCTGAGGCTCACGGCTAATGTCCACGCCGACGCCGTTGCCGCGCGGATAACGCACAGCCGCAGGGCCTTGATACTCAATCGCCGTGAGCAGCATGTCGCGCATCTCCGCTTCATCCTTCGGAGCCATCACGATCATGTTCGGCATGGGCCGCAGGTAAGCGATGTCCAGAAGCCCGTGATGCGTTGGCCCGTCGCCGCCGACAATGCCTGCGCGATCCATCGCAAACGTGACGTTCAAATTCTGTATGCAGATGTCGTGCATGATTTGATCGAAGGCGCGTTGCAGGAAGGTCGAGTAGATTGCCGCGACAGGCTTCAAGCCTTCGCAGGCCATTCCGGCTGCAAACGTGATGCAGTGCTGCTCGGCTATGCCAACATCAAAAGCGCGCTCCGGAAATTTTTCAAGCACAATGTCCACGCCCGTCCCGTCAGGCATCGCGGCTGTGAGGACAGCAATCTTGTCATCCTTCGCCATCAGCTCGCACATCGTCTTGCCGAAGACAGTCGTGTATTGAGGAGGAGCTTTCTTGGCAGACTTGACGGGAGCGCCCGTCGCCAGATCGAATGGGCCTGTGGCGTGCCAGGCGTAGTAGTTCTTCTCGCCAGCCGGATAACCTTTGCCTTTCGTCGTCAGAGCATGAACGATTACTGGACCATCTTTGATCTGCTGCGCCTCGCGCAGAGCAGCGACGAGAGAGAGCGTGTTGTGCCCGTCAACGTAGCCGATGTATTTGAAGCCGAGTTCGTTGACGAGCGCGCCCGGCAACACTGCCGCCGCCAGCGCATCCTTCACAGTCTTCGCTGCATGATGCAGCCGCTCGCCAAACGCGGGAATCCAGCGCAGCGTCTCGCCGACTTCATCTTTGAAACGATGATACCCTTGGGCCTCGCGCAAACGATTGAGGTAGCCCGTGAGCGCGCCGACCGCAGGAGCAATGGACATCTCGTTGTCGTTCAAGAGAACGATCAGGCGCGTCTTCAAATGGCCCGCCTGATTGATGGCCTCCATAGCCATCCCGCCCGCGAGCGAAGAGTCGCCGATGATGGCGCAGACATGATGCGACTCGCCTCTGCGATCACGCGCAATCGCCATCCCCAAAGCCGCCGAGAGCGAAGTCGAGGCGTGGCCCGCGCCGAAAGTGTCATACTCGGATTCGTCGCGCCGCAAGAAGCCGCTAATCCCGCCATACTGCTTGACCGTCGGCAAGAGGTCTCTGCGGCCCGTCAAAATTTTATGCGCGTATGCCTGATGGCCTACGTCCCAGACCACGCGGTCTGTCGGCGTGTCGAAAGCGTAGTGGAGCGCGACGGCCAGTTCGACAGCGCCGAGCGATGCGCCTGTGTGCCCGCCCACGCGAGACATTGTTTCAAGAATGTATTGTCGGATTTCGTCTGCGACCTCTTGCAACTGCTCCGGCGGCAGGCGGCGCAAGTCTGCTGGCGAGTTAATCGTCTGTAAGAGTTCCATCGTGCGCACATTGTAACGCGGGCTGCCGCGTTTTGCTATCTCACGAAAAGTTCAAAAAAACATGGGACAAAGATTTCAGCGCGTACAAAACCATCATTCAATCTCAAAAGAATTTATCATTGGCTCTTCTGGCTTTGCATCGCAAAGCTCTTTATACATCAGAAGACATGACGGCGTCAACACAGTTTTTTGCATCCGCGCGACTGTGGAAAGAAGCATGGCTGCGAACTATTTCAAACCAATCGTCGGAGGCGCGCGTCTAAAGGACGAGGCAAAGAGCTAGTCCTCACATGGAAATCCTGCGGCGCGAACCTTTGAATAGACGTTCAAAAGAGGCGCGCTCTTAATCAACGAAAACAGAAAGTTTTAAGGAGCGATGGGAAAAATGTCTTTACGTAAAAATCTGAACATAGCGGGCGTGACGCTCTGTGTGATCTTCACCTGCGGCGCAGCCGCTTTCGCACAGCAGCAAACGCAACAGCCGACAGGCGAAGCCACGATACAGCAAGAGCGACAGCAATCAATGGGTCGTCTGGGCAAGCGCCCCGGCGGGCGTGGCGGCGGGATGCACGGCATGGGCCGCATCATCAGTGAACTCAATTTGACGGACGCGCAGAAGCAGCAAGCTCATGCAATCTTTGAACGCTACGGCGCAAACAGCCAGACACAACGCACGGAGTTGCGCCAGTTGATGCAGAAGCGCGGCGAAGGCACGCTCACGGCAGACGATGAGTTGAGAGCGAAGACGCTTCGCAAAGAGATGCACGATTCCATGCAGAACATGCGCACGGAACTCAGTGGAATTCTCACGCCCGAACAGCGCACCCAACTCGAACAGATAGAGAAGGAGCGCAAAGCTCGCCACGACGAGATGAAGCAGCGTCGCATGGCCGAACCCAACGAACAACAGTAAACGCGAACGCTTATCTAAAAGCTCGGAAGCGGCCCGGTCAGTTGAAAGTATCTGACGGGGCCGCTTCTATTTTTTATTCAAAATCTCTTGCGCTTAATCTTCTTTCTCTGCCTTCACAAACTCATGCAAGCGCGCGGCAATCTCATCACGCACGCGGCGAAAGACAGCAAGACGCGCCGCCTCATCGCCCTGCGCCGCCGCCGGGTCATCAAAGCTCCAGTGTATGCGTCTGGTTTGAGATGGAAAGACAGGGCAACGCTCGCGTGCGTTGTCGCAAACGGTGATGACGTAATCAAATTCTTGTCCGGTAAATTCGTCAACAGATTTTGAGCGATGAGAGCGGATGTCTATGCCAATCTCTCTCATCGCTTCAATCGCCTGTGGCCGGACGAAGCTTTGTTCTACACCCGCGCTCCAGACTTCAAACAACGCGCCCGCGAAGTGTCTCAGTAAACCTTCGGCCATCTGGCTGCGCGCAGAATTTCCGGTGCAGAGAATCAGCACGCGCTTTCTCTTAGTCATTCATCTTTTCCTTTCCGTCGTGCGGTACGATCACAGAGCCTGCATCTTCAGGTAAATTCGGAATGAGCCAACGGAAGAAGATAGTCGCTGCTGCCGCGCCGAGCAGTTGCGCAAGACAGAAGCCGGGCGCATCCGCCAAGCGAATCCCCGCGAAGGTATCGCTTGCCGCTCGCGCCAACGTCACTGCCGGATTAGCAAATGATGTTGATGCTGTGAACCAGTAGGCCGCAGCGATGTATGCAGCGACGGCGAAAGGCGTTGCCCGAGAGCGCAAGCGGGCGCAGCCCCAGATCACTGCGAGCAAGCCGAAGGTGGCGATGAATTCGCTGAACAGTTGCGCGCCGCCGTTGCGTGCGTGATGCGACGCGAAGAACACAGGCAGACCGAACATGACGTTCGCACAAGCGACGCCGACCAACGCGCCTGCGATTTGCGCGAATATGTACAGAGGAACGTCACGCCACGCGAGACCACCTTCAAAGGCATCTGCGAGAGTGACGGCAGGGTTAAAGTGCGCTCCTGAGATTTGTCCGAAGGTCAGTATCAGGGCGACTAAAGCCGCGCCGGCGGCGATGCTGTTTGCAAGCAGAGCGACGGCGACGTTGCTGCCAGCCAGCCGCTCTGCCATGATGCCTGAGCCGACAACAGCAGCCAGCAGAAAGCCTGTGCCAACTGCCTCCGCCATTGCGCGTCTTGCGAGATCGTACTTCAACGCGCGATTCCAACAGGCGTAGGGGCGCAGCAGTTGGAAGCCTCTGCGCTAGAAGTTTCTGCGCCTACAGTCAACGCTACTTTGCTTCCACACTCGCACGGGGCGGTCTCAGCCAGATTGTCTTCGAGCACGACGAAGACTTCCCATTCGTTGCCGTCGGGGTCTCGCACCCATGTCTTATCTTGCAGGGCATAGCAGCAACTGGTCTGCATCTCATCGCGCGTTAAGAGGCCGGCGTCCGTCCACTTTTCGCGCATCAGGAGCACGTCTTCGGTTGATGCCACTTGAATTCCCAGATGCGAGAGCGCGCCACGCTCGCCAAACTTCGTTTCGTTGAGCGTCAGGTTGAGCGGCGGGTTTGAGACATCAAACTTCGCGTAGCCTGTGCGCACCTTGCACGGCTCAATGCCCAGCATACTCCTGTAAAACTCTATGCTCCGCTCGACGCTATGCACGTTGAGCGCGAGATGCGCTTTCAAAGCCTGAACCGGTTTTGTCGTCTTGCTTTCCATCTCATTTCTCCTTTATAGTCATATTCGCCTGAGCGAATGTGAGGCGACTATACGCCCGCCCGTCACATATGTCAAGGCGTATTTGTTATGGACTTTATCATTGATGAGATGAAAGAGAGCGATTGGCCTGCGGTTCGCGCAATCTACACGGAAGGAATTGCGACGGGACAGGCTACTTTTGAGACTGATGCTCCGGCATGGGAGCGTTGGGACGCGTCGCATCACGCTTACGCGCGTCTCGTTGCACGCGCGGGCGAGAGGGTCAAAGGATGGGCTGCGCTCAGTCTTGTGTCCGGTCGTGCTGTCTATAAGGGCGTGGCGGAGGTGAGCGTTTATGTCGGACAGGAGCACAGAGGCGCGGGCGTCGGGCGCGCTCTGCTCGAAGCTCTCATCAAGGCTTCGGAGCAAAATGGAATCTGGACGCTGCAAGCCGGAGTCTTTCCGGAAAACGAGGCGAGCGTTGCTCTTCATAAGCTCTGCGGCTTTCGTGAAGTCGGCAGGCGCGAGCGTATAGGCCGTCTGAACGGTGCGTGGCGAGACACGCTGCTTCTGGAACGTCGCAGCAAAGTTGTCGGAGCAGATTGAGAAAGCAATGCGCGCGAGGCGTAGCAGATTGAAAAGCAAGTTCAAGGGAGCGGATTGAAGATGGCAGTTAAGAATTACGACATAGAGGTTCTTTTCAAAGCGCTGGCTGACAGGACGCGGCTGCGCTTGATTCACTTGATGGGCGATGCGGAGGTCTGCGTCTGCTTCTTCGTGGAAGTCCTGCGCACGAGTCAACCGAAAATCTCGCGCCATCTTGCGTACCTGCGCCGCGCAGGCGTTGTCAACGCAAGACGCGAAGGCAAGTGGATGCACTATCGCCTGGCAGAGCCGCCGGATGAACACGCCGCGAGCGTCTTTCGTGAAGTGCGCGCATGGCTCGCGCAGGACACTGAGATGCAGCGTGACCGCACGCGCTTGCAGCGAGTCTGCTGCGCGCCGCAGCCTCCGGTTCAACTGCGCGGTGCGCCCCGCCCTGCGAGCCTTGCGGAAAAGCAAGGATGAAGGATGAAAGAAAAGCTGTCCGTTGTCCGTAGTCAGTGGTCCGT
>JBAWGU010000013.1:0-5051 GCA_049593215.1 Pyrinomonadaceae bacterium | reverse complement strand
CCTATCACCCATCACCTATCACCTGAAAACCTATGATTGAACAAAAAGATGAAGGCTTGCGGAAGGTGCGGCGCGCGTTGTTGAGCGTGTCGGACAAGAATGGGATTGTCGAGTTGGCGCAGGAGTTGCGCCGCTTCGGGGTTGAATTGATAAGCACGGGCGGGACGGCGAAGGCTTTGCGCGAGGCTGGCATTGAAGTGCGCGACATCTCGGACGTGACAGGTTTTCCGGAGATGATGGATGGACGCGTCAAGACTCTTCACCCGCGCATACACGGCGGGCTGCTCGCGCTTCGTGATAATCCTGAACACACAGCAGCGATGCGTGAGCATGGGATTGAGCCGATTGATATGGTCGTCATCAATCTCTACCCGTTTGAAGAGACTATCGCGCGCGATGGCGTGACGCTCGAAGAAGCAATCGAGCAGATAGACATTGGTGGTCCCGCAATGATTCGTTCTGCCGCGAAGAATTGGCGCGACGTGGCTACAGTCACAACCCCTGAAGTTTATGGACGTATCGCTGCCGAGATGGCTCAACATGATGGCGCTCTCACTCTTAACATGCGCGCACAACTGGCGCGGCTCGCCTTCATGCGCACGGCCTTTTACGATTCAGCGGTCTTCTCTTACTTAAGAGCGCAGATCATTGCAGAAGGCGACGCAGCAGAGTGGAACATCCTCCCTTCTATCCCGACTCTGATAGAGACCATGCAGCTTTACATGAACCTTTTCTCGCAGGCCATGCGCGCGGCCCATCCTGAGTTGATCCCGAAAACAAACGGCGAGGCGGATGAGTTTGACGATCTCTTAAGACTTTCATTCGCCAAGCTCTCTGACCTGCGCTACGGCGAGAACCCACACCAATCGTCTGCTCTGTACGAGATTGAAAGGACGGAAAAAAGCGGCATCGCTCAGGCAGAACAACTCTCCGGCAAGGAGATGTCTTTCAACAACTACGTTGACGCAGACGCGGCGTGGCAACTCGTCTGCGATTTTGAAGAGACCGCGTGCGCAATCATCAAGCATACGAATCCTGCGGGCGTCGGTCTTGGCTCATCGCCCGAAGAAGCTTATCGCCGCGCGCTCGCAACCGATCCCGTTTCGGCGTTCGGCGGCATCGTCGCTTTCAACTGCAAGGTGGACGAAGCGGCGGCACGCGCCGTCAAAGAGATTTTTACGGAAGTCGTTATCGCGCCCGATTACGACGCGGCGGCGATTGAAGAGTTGAAGACAAAAAAGAATCTGCGCGTCTTGCGCGCGGGCGAGCCGCGACTCGCAGAAGGATTCGAGTACAAACAGATCACAGGCGGAATGCTGGTCCAAACGCGCGACACGCATCAGCTCATGCGCGACTCTCTCAAGCTCGTCACAAAACGCGCGCCGACGGATATGGAAGTGCGCGCCATGCTCTTTGCATGGACAGTCTGCAAGCATACGAAGTCAAACGCTATCGTCTATGCGCGCGAAGGCCAGACCGTAGGAGTCGGCGCAGGTCAGATGTCGCGCGTGGATTCCGTCAAGCTTGGAGCGATGCGCGCACAGCTTCCGTTGCAAGGCTCTGTGCTCGCATCCGATGCCTTCTTTCCTTTCCGTGATGGAATTGACGAGGCCGCCAGACACGGTATCACTGCCGTCATTCAACCCGGCGGCTCCGTGCGCGATACGGAAGTAATCGCTGCCGCAGATGAACACGGCCTCGCAATGGTCTTCACAGGAGTCAGGCATTTTAAGCATTAATCCATTGACTCATTGTCTCATTGATCCATTTCTTCAATGAGACAATGAGCAAATGAATCAATGAGTCAATCCTGTTATACTTACGCACGTAGCTTTCAGGCGGTCTTCCCGAAAAGCTATCAGGAACTTTCGCACACAAGGAACGAATAGATGTCAGAAGCTGAATTAAATATTGATAACAATCGTGAATCCATACGCTGCCGCTATTGCGGGCAGTTGAATCAAACGCACAACAAAGATGGCGAGGCGAGATGCGGGCGTTGCCGCTTGCCACTTTCCGATACGCCGCATAAGAAGTTCGCGGACCTTGATAAGCACGAGTATATTCATCCTGCGGACAGCCGCGCCCTCGCCGCGCTGCGAACGATTCCCGGCATTGATTCCGCTCTGAAAAAACTTCTGGCCGTAACGGGCGAATCCGCCATTCGCGTTATTTTCACAGCCAGCGCAGTCAAGGTCACGCCGCAACAGTGCCCGGACCTTCACGCCAAATTGCAGGTTGCCTGCACCACGCTCGGCGTGGACATGCCCGAACTCTTCGTTCAACAGAATCCAATCGTCAACGCCTTCACAGGCGGCGTCGAGCGTCCCGTCATAGTGCTTCACTCATCTTTAATCGAACGGCTCACGGACGAAGAAGTGCTCGCCGTCGTCGCGCACGAAGTCGGCCACATACACGCGGAGCATGTGCTTTACCTGACGGCAGCACGCTTGATAGAAGCTCTCGCGGGCGCGGCTCTGGCTGCCGCTCCCATCGCGGCAATCGTCACGCAGATTTTAACGGGCACGATGCGCGCAGCCCTGCTCGCTTGGGCCAGACGCGCGGAACTTTCATGCGACCGCGCGGCCCTTCTCGTCACGCAAGACCCGCACGTCATCGGGCGCACGATGATGAAGCTCTGCGGCGGCACGTTCGCGTCTAAGGTAGACTATGAACAGTTTCTCGCGCAGGCGCGCGACTTTCAGAAGAACTACGACGAGAAAGCTCTGGATCGTTTCTGGGCCGACATCATCACTTCCGGCATGTCGCATCCCTTCCCTGTCTGGCGCGTCTCTGAAATTTTGAAGTGGGTTGAGAGCGGCGAGTACAAACGTTTGATGACAGGCGAAGAGCAGAGCGCCGCAGCCTGAAGCTGATGATTAATGAAGGCAGGCCGGTTATGAGGAGCCTCTTCCGACTTCTTTTACTTACAGTCTTACTGGGCCTGACTGCGGCGGCGCACTCTGCTACGGCGCAGGAAACCAAATCTTTTACGCTCAGGGAAGGCGTAGGGATAGGCAGAGTCGTTGTTGGTGTCTCAACGCGGAAAGATGTGATGGCGGAGTTCGGCGGCTACGTCATGCTCATCGGACACGATGATACGTTTGAGATGGGCTATGATGATATAGGCGTCTCTTTCTGGTATCGCCGCGACGACCCGCGAAAAAGGATTATACGCATCACGTTCGAAGCGCCTGCCGAGGCAGTGACGACCAGAGGAATCAGTCTGGATAAGAACACGCTCCGCGATGCCGCCAATATTTACGGGAAGACCAGGTTAAGAGTTTTGAGTTGCGCCGACTCATATTACTACGAATATCCCGGCATACAGTTTCACGTTGATTACGATTTCGATAATGAGACCGAAAGCGAAGTCATCGAAAAGAAGATTACGCAGATTGTCATCGTCCCTTTAACTCATAACCCCGATCCGCCTAAAAACAAGTCAAAGGAATCGTCTCCATGCTGCTCGAAAACAAACTAGGCATCATCTTCGGCGTCGCTAACAAACGCTCAATCGCGTGGGCTTCGGCGCAGGCTTTGAGCGAAGCGGGCGCGCGTTTGGCTTTCAACTATCAGGGCGAGCGTCTGAAAGAGAATGTTGAGAGTCTTGCGAACGAGGTTAAAGGCTCGCTTGTCGCGCCGTGCGATGTGACGAAGCCGGAAGAGGTTGAAGAGTTTTTCAAGCGCGTCGGCACGGAGTTCGGGCGCGTTGATTTCCTGATTCACAGCATTGCCTTTGCCCCGCGCGAAGCTTTGGAAGGCGAGTATGCAGACACTTCGCGCGAAGCCTTTCAGACCGCGCTTGAGATTTCCGTCTATTCGCTCGTAACTTTAGCGCGTGCGGCTGCGCCTTTGATGACAGAGGGCGGAGGCATCGTCACGATGAGCTACTACGGCGCGGAGAAGGTTGTGGCGAGTTATAACGTGATGGGCGTGGCGAAGGCTGCTTTGGAAGCGAGCACACGCTACCTCGCAGCCGACATGGGCAAGCGCAACATACGCGTCAACGCCATCAGCGCAGGACCAATCAACACGCTCTCTGCACGCGGCGTCGCAAACATGGGAACGATGCTCAAGCATCATGCCGAGCGTGCGCCGCTCCGTCGAAACGTCGAGGCGCGCGAGGTCGGCAACTGCGCGCTCTTTTTGTGCAGCCCGCTCTCTTCAGGCATCACCGGCGAAGTCATACACGTTGACTGCGGCTACAACATCATGGGCATCTGAGGGAGAGGGAATGTCTGACGACGAGAATAGAATCAACGAAAAGCAAATCATTCCTCCGCCGCCGCGCCCGACGCACGACGAAAAACTTTTAGAGACGCCGAAGCAGGAGGATTTCCTGCACACGGACACGTGGCGCGTCTTCCGCATCATGGGCGAGTTTGTCGAAGGCTTCGACAATCTTGCGCTGATAAAAAACGGCGTCACCATCTTTGGCTCGGCGCGCACGCACGAAGACGATCATCAATACAAAGCTGCTGAAGAGACTGCACGGCTGCTTGCGCTCTCTGGCTTCTCTGTCATCACGGGCGGCGGGCCGGGCATCATGGAGGCCGCGAACAGGGGAGCGTTTGAAGCGGGCGGGCAATCCATCGGCTGTAACATCGAGCTGCCTTTCGAGCAGAAAGCCAACCCTTATCTGACTCGCTCAATCACTTTCAAATACTTCTTCGTGCGCAAGACGATGTTCGTCAAATACAGCACAGCCTTTGTCATCTTCCCCGGCGGCTTTGGCACGCTCGACGAACTCTTTGAAGCCCTCACGCTCATTCAAACGCGCAAGATTAGAAATTTTCCCGTCGTCATGTTCGGCTCAAAATTCTGGGGCGGGATGATTGAGTGGATCAAGAACAGCGTGCTCGAAGAAGGCAAGATTACCGAATACGATTTGCACCGCCTGCATCTCACAGATTCGCCGGAAGAGGTCGTTCAGATTATTCTCAGCAGCCAGAAGCAACTGAGCGAGCCTGCCAGCGACATCTCGGATGAGATATGAAAGACGGGTAAATAGTGAATGGTAAATGGTAAATAGACGAACGGTTTTACCA
>JBAWGU010000012.1:0-3991 GCA_049593215.1 Pyrinomonadaceae bacterium | reverse complement strand
TCTCCAGACCTTTGCGCGCTTACGGACTCGTAGAGATTGGCATAGCCCTCTATGCGCTCGCCGTGCCCCTGCTCTTTAGCTTGATAGATCATCTGTACGCGGTTATCTGGTCCAGTCTGCATCCGGGTTTCTACGCCTTCAGCATGTGGAGATTTCTACTCTCCTGCGCGGTGCTGCTGGTCCCTACGACCTTGATGGGAGCAACGCTGCCCATACTCTCCGCCGCGCTCGTGCGCTCTGCCGCTTACACTTCCGCCTCTATCGCGCGCCTCTACGCTTTTAATCTCGTCGGCGCAATCCTCGGCACACTCTTCGCCGGATTCTTTCTCCTGCCGCAGTTCGGCGTGCGCGCAACCATCTGGACGGCAGCCTCAATCAACTTCTTCATCGGACTCGCGGCCATCTACATTGACGGGAGAGACGCGCGCAATCGTTCAAATGTTTTTGATGAGGACGCAACGTCGCCGGATGAGTTTGAGCCGGAGACTGAATTAACGAACAAACACGCGAAGGGCGCAGCAGGTCAGCAGATGTTGAACGATTCGCTGGCGGCGGAGCAGGGAAGAGTTGATGATGGAGAAAAGTTCTGGCTCTTCTGCGCCGTCGTTTCGGGCTTTGTCACTTTCAGCGCGCAGGTCGCATGGACGCGGCTGTTGACGATGGTGATTGGCTCAAGCACTTACGCCTTCAGCATCGTTGTTGCGCTTTTTCTGCTTGGCCTCTTCGGCGGCGCGTTCGTCGTCAGCCGACAACGGCTCAAAAAAGATTTGCGTCGCACGGTTCTTCAATTCGAGCTTGCGACAGCCGCGTTTCTTGTCTTCAGTCTCTGGATCATCAACATCACGCCGGGCCTCCTGCTCAATATTGGACAACGCTTCGGCACGAACACGTGGCTCGGACTGTTGATGCTGCAAGTGCTTGTGGCGTGCATGTTGATTTTGATACCGGCATTTTTGATGGGGATGATTATGCCGCTCGTGCTGGTGTGGGCGGGCGATGCGGCGAAGAAGGATTCGGTGCGCCGCATCGGGCGCAGCTACGCCTTTAACACGCTCGGCGCAATCGCGGGCGCATGGAGCACAGGCTTCATACTCATCCCGAAAGGCGGCACGCGCTTCACGATTCTCTTTGCCGCGTCGCTCTCAATCATCGTCGCCGGTCTCGCTTACAAGCCGCTCGGCGAAGCCGTTGATAAAGATTTGCGGCGCAGCCTCAGCGTAGGAGCGATGTGCGGTTTGATACTCTTGACGTTCATCTTCGCTCCCGCTCTGAACACGGCTGACCTCGCGGCTGGCGTCTATGATTATCTTGTGCGCGTGCTGGCGAAGTCGCTGCCGCCGAGCAACGATGAAGGGAAACCTTACAACCCGGATGAGCATAAGCTCCTGATGTTTGAAGAAGGTCCGACGGCGACTGTCTCTGTGAGAGAAGATGCGGGCGTGCGCTCGCTCGCCATCAACGGCAGAACGAACGCTTCGGATCACGGCGACATGCCGACGCAGGTAATGCTCGGCCAACTGCCTCTGCTCGTCGCGCCGCGCACGGAGAGCGGGCTGGTCATCGGCTTCGCTTCAGGCGTGAGCGCGGGAGCGATGTTGCAGTCGCCGCTCAAGTCGCTCGAATGCGTAGAGCTTGAGCGCGCGGCAGTCAGCGCGTCTGGCTTCTTCGAGCATGTCAACAATCATCCGCTCGAAGACTCTCGCGTGCGTTTGATTGTTGACGATGCGCGCACTTACCTGAGAGTGACGCCTGAGCATTACGACATGATTGTGAGCGAGCCGAGCCATCCCTGGGTGCCGGGTGTGGCGAATCTTTTTACGAAAGAGTTTTTCGAGATCGGGAGCAATCGTTTGAGAGACGATGGCGTGTTCGTGCAATGGTTGCAGATTTATCAACTCTCGACGGACAGCCTGCGCTCCGTGCTGGCGACATTTCACGAAGTCTTCCCGCACGTGCTCGTCTTCCGCGTCGGCGGCGTGGCGCGCGGAAAAGATTTAATCCTGATTGGCAGCCGCGCCCCGCTCAATCTGGACCACTTGAGCGAGCGCATGAGCGATGCGCGCACGGCTGCGGAGCTTAAAAGAGTTGAGATGAACTCGCCGCAAGACGTGCAAGCGTGGTATGTCTGCGATGAACGGCAACTCGGCCCGGCGGTCGCCGGAGCAGTCATCAACACGGACGACAACATGCACATCGAAACAAAAGTTCCGCGCGAAGCTTTTCTGCCGACGATGGAAGAGAACGGCGCATGGGTTGATAAACTCTCAAGTCAGGCTCGCGAATCAAGATGATCTGCTTATAAATCAGAGAGAGCAATGATGGAGCTGGAGGGTTCACGCTGGAGGCGCAAAGAAAAGAAAAACCAAAGAACGCATATAAGCATTCAACCCCTTTGCGGTCTTGTGTCTTTCTGTTCTTCGAGCCTTTGCGTGAACCCGCATCTATGGGTGCTGAGCACGTATAATATTCAGCGCATCGAAAATTTCATCGGCAGCCTCTTCGCCGCTTCGTATGCAATCTGGAATGCCCGCGCCGTTGTAAGCATTACCGGCAAGTTTCAGCGTCGGAAAAGTTTCGAGCCGTTGGCGAATCCTCTCAACTCTTTCCAGATGTCCCAGATGATACTGCGCCATCGAGCGTGGCCATTTCTGCGTGAGCGTAAAGAGCGGCTCTTTTTCAATTCCCAGAAGCTCGCGCAAGTCTCCGCGCACCGCTTCCAACATCTCGCCTTCATCGAGCGCAAACATTAACGGCTGCAACGCGCCGCCCACGAAGGCGCGCAGCAACACGCAGCCTTCCGGCGCGCGTCCTCTAAATTTTACGCTGCTGAACGTGCAGGCAAGCGTCGCGCGGCCTTCGATGAAAGGCACAACGAAGCCGAAGCCGTCGAGCGCGTGCGGAATATCCGCGCGCCTGTAAGCGAGATTAATTGTTGCCGTCGAAGCGTAAGGAATCCCTTCAAGCTCATTTGCGAGCCGCGCGTCCAGATCACGAAGAAGATGCGCGGCGGCGTAGGATGGGAGAGCCAAACACACAGCATCCGCGTTGATTATCTCATCCGTGTTGAGACGTATGTTCCATTGTTTAGCAGAATCGTCGAAAGCAATCTTCTCAACTTTTGTGTTCAGGCGAATAGAGTTTTCCGGCAGAAGTTCCGTGAGGCGTTCGGCAAGCATCTCCATGCCGCCATCGAATGAGAGAAAGAGACTGTAACGCGCGCCGCTCGTCCCCGCTCTCTCTTGCGCGCTCATCCTGCGTCGCTGCTTCCACATGCCTAAGAGGAGGCTCCTGTGCGCTCGCTCCATCTCAAGAAATCGCGGCATCGTCGCGCGCAAGCTCAAACGCTCAGGGTCAGCCGTGTAGATTCCGCCGACCATCGGCTGAGCCATGCGCTCAAGAGCTTCGCGGCCCAAACGTCTGCTGACAAACTGCGCGAGGCTCTCATCATCGCTTCCGTTCGTGCTCGTGCGTTTCGGCAGCAAGAGGTCAAGAGCCATGCGCGCCTTGCCCGTCCAGCTAAAAATGTCTGTCGTCACGAAAGGCCAGAAGCGCGACGGCGCGAGCAGTTGAAATCCTTCCGGCACAGGGCGTAGGCGTCCTCCGCGCGCGATGAAGCTGCGACGATTGAGCGTGTTGGTTTCAATCAAACGCTCTTCAAGTCCGATACGCTTTGATAACGCAAGGGCTTCAGGCTTCTCAGAGATGAAAGAGTCTGGTCCCGTTTCAATCAGAAAGCCTTCGCGCCAGACTGTGCGAATGACGCCGCCAGTCCGCGCGCTTGCTTCAAGCAACATCAACTCAAGGGGTTCTTCACTCTTCGAGCCATGCTCCAACAGACGATGCGCGGCAGCGAGACCACTAATGCCGCCGCCAATGACGGCGATTCTCCGAGAGCGATTGTGTTGCGACTCACTCATTATTAATTCAAAAATAAGTATAAATCCGCCGCGTAGTCGGCCTATTGAATTTAGCCCGGCTTTTCAAAGCCGGG
>JBAWGU010000011.1:0-5152 GCA_049593215.1 Pyrinomonadaceae bacterium | reverse complement strand
GGCATGAGGTGTTGGGCATGGGGCGCGCGAGCCAGGCGAGCGCCGACTGGCCCGGCAGCTATACGCAGGCTGATGTGGCGAGTTCCGATCTGTCAGGTCTGGTCAAAGAGTTTGCGCCTGACGTTGTGCTGCACGGCGCGGGCACGGCGTCTGTGAGCGCGTCTTTGAGTTATCCTTTAGACGATCTGCGCGCAGCCGCGTTGACGTGGGCCAACACGCTCGACGGCGTGCGCCGCTCAGGGCTGAGGCCGCTCGTTCTCTTTCCATCAAGCGCGGCGGTCTATGGCAATCGAACGGACTTGCCTATCAGAGAAGAGATGCACACGCATCCAATCTCGCCTTACGGTTTCCACAAGGTAGCGTGTGAATTATTGGCCCAGGAATATGCGGAATGCTTCGGCCTTAACGTCATAGTCTTTCGTCTCTTCTCCGTCTTCGGCGAGGCGCAGAGGCGTTTGCTCATCTGGGAACTTTACAAGCAGATGACGAGCGAAGAGCGAGATGTCCGGCTGCAAGGCACAGGAGAAGAGTCTAGAGACTACCTGCACATTGACGACGTGACGGGTGCGCTCTTCCATTTGATTTTCAATCAAATGGAAGAGACGCAGCAGGGCCGTTGTCTCATCATCAACATCGCCAGCGGCGAAGAGACCAACGTGCTCCACCTGGCACACGAGATGAGCAAAATTCTCGGAGTAGAAAAAGAGATTCGCTGTCGCGGCATCGAGCGCGCAGGCGACCCGCGCAAATGGCGCGCAGACATCTCACAGCTTCGCTCGCTCGCACCGCAGTGGCAGCCGCAACCCTTCTCGCAACGTCTGGCCCAATGCCTCAACGCGTGGGAATAAGGCAAAAGTAAAAAGTAAAAAGGCAAAAGGTCGGCTGAGGCCGCATTTAATTACCAAGCTCAAGCTTGAGCGATGTAATTAAAAGTGGTTTCCCCACACTTTTGCCTTTTGCCTTTTTACTTTTGCCTTTATTTAATCCATCGCTCGTACCACATGCTGAGGTTGAGCAGGCACCATAAATGAAAGCTCCAGTCGCGTGTGCCGCGACGATGCTCGTCGAGCAGGCGCGCGATGAACTGGTAATCGAAGTAGCCGCGTTTGCGTAGCGGCCCATTCATTAGGTGTTCGCTGAAGAGTTCGCCCAGACCGTTTCTGAACCATTCTCTTATCGGCGCACTGAATCCACGCTTGCGGCTGTAGAGCAGATCGTGGGGCAGAATCTCTTCGAGCGCGCGCTTAAGGATGTGCTTGCCGCTCGTGCCTTCGACTTTCAGAGAGCGCGGCAGAGACATCGCGTATTCGACCAGATGATGGTCCAGAAATGGCACGCGCGCCTCAACGCTGGTCGCCATCGTAATTTTATCAACGCGCATCAGGAGCAGCTCCGGCAATCGCAGCTTTAATTCAAGATAGGTCATGCGCGTGAGGAAATCCGCATGGGGTCGCGCTTCTTCAATGCGCTCAAGATAGGGCGCGACGGCTTCCAGAGAAGAACGCTTGCTAGAGCGCGCTCGCATCTGTTCGGAGAGCACGCGCGGCTTAAACCTTTCGTCATAGACAATCGCCCCACCCCAGAAGAGCGGCTCGTCCGCGCCCAGACGACGCACAAGCTCAATCGCCGCGCGCTTAATCTTTGTCGCTTCCAGCACGGGAAGAGCGACGGCGCTGGCCGCGCGCCGTGCCGCGTGCGGAAACTTTTCTGCGTGCTGCCAGAACTTTTCGTAGATGCGCAGATGACGCACGTAATTATCGTAGCCGCTGAAAATCTCGTCCGCGCCTTCGCCGACCTGCACGACAATCGTTCCTGAATCGCGCGCGAGTTTTGAAACATAGTAGAGCGGAACGCACACGGGGTCTGCAATCGGCTCGTCCTGATGAAAGACTAAAGAAGGGAGAAAATCTCGCATCTCTTCTTCGCCGATGATGACTTCGTGATGATTCGTCTTAAAGTCGCGGGCGATGCGACGCGCGGATTCGAGTTCGTTATATTCTTCGCCGTCGCGGAAGCCGACGGTGAAAGTCTCGACGGGCCGCGTCATCTGTTCCGCCATCAGCGCGACGTTGGCGGAAGAATCAACGCCGCCTGAGAGGAAGACTCCGAAAGGCACGTCCGCCATCATGCGCTTCGTGATTGATGCGCGCAGCAGCCGCAGGATTTCCGCCTGATGCTCTGCCTCGCTCCGCTCTGGTCCAATATCAGCAGGCGGCAGCGCGTCCCAGTATTGCTTGAGACGGACAGAGCCGTCGCGCTTGACGATGAGCATGTGGCCCGCAGGAATTTTTTGTATGTCACGAAAGAGCGTGCGCGGCGCGGGCGTCGTTAAGAACGTCAGGTAATGATAGAGCGATTCTTCATCCATCTCGGCAGTCACGGCAGGGTGCGCGAGGATGGCTTTGATTTCAGAAGCGAAGATGAAGCGCCCGTCTTTGTTGTAGAAGTAGAGCGGCTTGACGCCTATGCGATCACGATAGAGCGAAAGCTGTTCGCGTTCCTGGTCCCACAAAGCGATGCCGTAGTCGCCTTCAATCTCGTTGACAAAATCCGGCCCGCGCTCTTCGTAGAGATGCAGGATGGTTTCCGAATCCGTGTGCGAAGCGTAAAGGTGTCCGCGCTCTTCCAACCCTGCACGCAATCGCGCGTGATTATAAATCTCGCCGTTGAAGACGAGCCACAAGCGGTCTGTGCAGCCGCGCATGGGCTGGTGTCCGGCGGGTGAGAGATCAATGATCGAGAGACGGCGAAAGCCTAAGCCGCCGCGCCCTTCGTCAAACAGCAGCGCGCCCGTATCATCCGGCCCGCGATGCGGCATCGTGTCGCGCATACGCTCAACGAGCGCAGTTTCCACGCGCCCCGCGCTCGCTCCGTATTCCCAGACTCCGCAGATACCGCACATAACTAATCCCGAAGGTTCAAAATTAACAGGATGGACAGGATGAACAGGATAAAGAAAAGATAGGTGCGTAATGAAAGACCCGCTCTCTTTTCATTATGCGTAGCTTATCATTTCTTTTTATCCTGTCCATCCTGTTAATTTATTTCTTCTCGCGCAAACGCGGGATGACAGATAATCGCTCCTCTTCATCTTCACCCGCGCAGATGGGCACGATGGCCCAGCGAAAGCTGCTCGGAGTTTTTGCGCGCGTGGTCCAACATGCCGAGACGGATTCCTGTTTCTCTCCATAGTTACGCGACGTAAAGAGTTGTTCAAGGAGTGGCGGCGCGTCTAGGTCGAGCGCGGCGACGATCAGACGCGCGCTCGTAGTCTCATCGCTGGCTGAGACGGTTGCATCGTCGCGCACGCTCACATCTAATCCGGTGTCGAAGTGAAAACGGAATTTGAGAGTGTGCTCGCCTTCGCCTGTAAATGCGTCTTCGATGAGCCAGAATCTTTCGCGCTTATCGAACCTGACGGCGCGGCGGTGCGTGACGGGCTGAGTAAGTCTCCTGTACCCGTCATGCTCTGCTGCCACACGGTCATACTCCGGCGTCGTTTCCCAATGGAGCGCGTGCGGGTGCGCTTCGTCGCCGATGACGAAAGGCATCTGCGCTTGAGTCTCGTTCTGCTCCGCGCCGTCAATCAAGACGGTTGAATGATACGCGGTTGAGCGAAAGAGATGGCGCTCGTTTAGATTGGAAGTGTAAACGTATGTGCCGGGATCAACCAGAAAAGCTCGCCCGCAGGCTGAGACTTCTATGCTCAGAGCGTCGTTGTGCGCGTGCGAGCCGCGCCCGTTCATGCCGTTGCCGCTCGCGTTGAAGAGAAGATAGAGATCGCCTTCGCGCAAGACGAATGTTCCGGCATCCTTGAAAGATTGTGAAGCAGCATTCTCTTCATCAGCTTCTAAGTTTTCAAACTCGCGCACGCCACGTTCGCCGAGCAGCCATAACAATTCTTCAGGCAAATTGCGCGCAGTTTGCCTGAAGCGCGCTTCCTGAAAAACAGACGCGCCGAGCGCAAGCAGGTAAGCGTGATCGTCTGCATCTCTCTGCGTTAGGGGCAGAGCGCGCCCGCCGTCCGTGTCGCCGATAAGCGGCGCGCGCCCGTCGGGTCTGAGATAAGCGCAAACGTATTCGAGCATCGCGCGAAGCTTACGCCAGTACTTCTCTTCAATCTCAATCTTATTCTCGCGGCAGAGTAGGAATGAATAGAGTAAGAGTTCGAGTATGAAACGATGATAGCCGGTTGACGATTCAAAGTCTGCGCCGTCAGAGAGAATCTGTTTGTCCATCTCGCAGAGCATCTCGCCCAACCCGAACGCGCGCCACTCCTGCGCCGCTTCAAGTTCGGGCAGCATCAGGCCGAGCCAGAGGAGGCCAACGACGTCTGAAAGATAATGATTGCTCGTAGAGATGTAAGAGAATTCAAGATTGCGAAAGATGTGCGCGCCGTGCTGATCGAAGAGTGAGAGAATTTCGGCGAGCGTCTCTTCCGTCAAATGTGATGAATGACGAAAGAGAGCAAAGGCCGCGAGCAGATTCATGGCGCGAAGCGCAACTTCCATCGCGCAGGCCCAGTTTGCGCCGCGCCCGACCATGTTTTGTTTGCGCCAGCTCCTGACCTGAGAGAAAAAGTCTGCGGCGAAACGCTCGTCTTTAGTCACGGCATAGGCGCGCGAAAGCGTGATGAGATGGCCCAGACGATTTAGTTCCCACAAAACTCTTACGTCCGAGCCGTCGCCGCGAAGCAGCGCAATGTCTGCATGATACAAAAGCGACCATTCTTTTCCAGAGACAGGATCAAGATGCCAGTTGATCTCTGCGCCAAAAGATTTTTCGCCGTAGCCGAGCAGAGGCCACATGTGCTTGTTAGCAATGCGTGTCGCAGATTCAATCAACTGCGCGGTTTCAGATGGAAAGAGAGCGCGTTGGGAGTTTGCCGTTTCTGAGATTGAATCGAAGCCGGAGAAAAATTTAGGCGTGTTGCGCTGGCGGAAATGGTCCAGCAATTCTGCTGCGGGCATTCGCGCAAACTCTGCGCGCAGGCGTGCGGGTTGTTTGGCGAGTTGTTCTAAGCGTGCGCGCTCGCGTCGTTGCTCAAGTTTCGCGCGGCTGCGTCTCCATGCTTCCAACGCGACTGCGCGCGCGTCCACACGCCCGCGCATCGCACGCCGGAGACGAGGGATGAGGGATGAGGGATGAGGGA
>JBAWGU010000010.1:0-2385 GCA_049593215.1 Pyrinomonadaceae bacterium | reverse complement strand
CGCACCGTCTCCGGCACGCAGAGCCAGACGCTCGCCTCGGATCAAATACGGCAGGCGGAAGTCGCGCTCACTCAAGCGCGCGCAAATCAAACGCAGGCGCAGAACAATCTCACGCGTCTTCAAAAGTTATTCGAGCGCGGCATCGCTGCCAGAAAAGAGGTTGAAGATGCTCAGACGCAACTGACTGTTGCGACAGGCGCAGTAACGCAGGCGCAGTCCGCGCTTGAGGCTGCGCGTGTCAACGCCTTGCGCGGCGTTGGCGAAGCGCGCACGCAGGTTGCGGTTTCATCAGGCGGAGTCTCGTCTGCTGCTGCTGCGCTGCAAGTAGCAAAGGCTGAACTCGCACGCGCCGCCATACGCTCGCCGATTGACGGAACCGTCACGCGCCGCGCCATCAACGACGGCGAGACGGTTGACCCGGCAACGCCTGTCTTTGATGTAGTTGACGCTTCGTCGCTCGATCTCGTCGCTAATCTTCCGGCTGAATATCTAGGGCGCATCAAGACAGGCGATCTCGCAATCGTCAAGTCAGAGCCTTTTCCCGAAAGCGAATTCTCAGGCGGCGTCGTGGGCGTCGCGCCCTCCGTTGACCCGCAGACCAACACCGTCGCCGTGCGCGTGCGTCTTCCCAACCCCAAAGGCGAATTAAAATCAGGACTCTACGCCAACGCGCGCATCGCCGTTGAGATTCACACGGACGCCCTAGCCGTTCCTGAATCCGCGCTCGTTCAGGAAGGCGACGAAACATTTGTCTTCGTCGCGCACGAGGACGGCAAAGCTGAGAAGCGCAAAGTGGAGGTGGGCATACGCGACGGCGGGCGCGCAGAGATTGTTGAAGGACTCAAAGAGAATGAGCGCGTGGCGACCACCGGCGCATTCGGCTTAAGCGACGGTGCGAAGATTAAGATTGTGGAAGGCGAAGAGAAGAAAGACGATAAATGATTTGTAATCTCAAATCTAAAATCTCAGATTACAAATATTTCATCCTTGCTTGTCACGAGGAGCAGAAATGAATTTCGCGCGCTTCTCTGATCGTCATCACAAGGCGACTTATTTGATTGTCGCGCTCCTCTGCGTCGCGGGCCTCTACGCCGCGCTGCAACTTCCTTCGAGCATCTACCCTGAAGTCGAATTCCCGCGCATCATCATCGTTGCTGAAGGCAGCCAGCTAGAGCCGCGCAACATGGTGACGGCGGTTGCGCGTCCTCTTGAAGATGCTGTTAGCTCTTTGCAGGGCGTACAGATTGCGCGCGTCACTTCGCGTTCCGTGCGCGGCTCAACGGAAGTTGCTGTTCAATTCGCTCCAGACACAGACATGCAGCTTGCGCTGCAACTCGTGCAGGCCAAAGTCGGCGAAGTGCAACCCACGCTTCCCGCAGGAATCGAAACGGACGTGCAACGCCTCACGCCCTCTGTCTTTCCAATCATCAGCTACAACGTGACGGGCGCGCAGCCCGCCATCCTGCGCGATCTTGCGACCTACACGATTCGACCGCGACTCGCGCGCCTGTCAGGCGTCGCGCAGGTTCGCATCGAAGGCGGCGACGTGCGCGAGATTGAAGTCATCATTGCGCCGGAGCGTCTCGCCGCGAATCATCTCACCATCGGGCAGATTGAAGACGCTATCGCGCAGACGAGCGCAGTCTCTTCTGTGGGCCGTGTGAGCCGCGACTATCAACAGTACAACGTGCTCGCCACAGGCGAAGCTCTCTCGATTGACGACATTCGCCGCATCGTCGTCTCTACGCCAAGCTCTGCGAACAACAAGCCCGAAGACGGCGGCGCAGACCGCGTGCCCGTTCATATCGGAGACGTTGCAGAGGTGAAGTACGGCGCGGAAGATCGCACGAGCATCTTCACGGGCGGCGGCGTGAACGCGACCATCATCAGCGTCACGCGGCAGATTGGCGGCAACACTATCGAAATCGCTGACGAAGTGGACCAGGCGATGCAGGAGTTGCAGCCGCAACTGCCGCGCGGCGTAAAAGTCGAGCGAGTTTATAATCAAGCCTCGCTTGTTCACGATTCCATCGCTAACGTGCGCGATGCGATTTTGATAGGCGGGCTGCTCGCCGTCATCGTGCTGCTGGGATTTCTGGGCCACCTTCGCATCACTCTTATCGCCGCGACGACTATCCCGCTCACAGTCGTCATCACCTTCTTCTTCATGCGCCTCTTCGGGCAGACTTTTAATTTGATGAGTCTGGGCGGCATCGCTGTCGCCATTGGTCTCGTGATTGACGATGCTGTGGTTGTGGTTGAAAACATCGAGCGGCATCTACGCAGGCGCAACATTGAGAACAGGCGCGATGCTATCTACGGGAGCGTCGGAGAATTAATTGCGGCGGTCGTCGGCTCGACGCTCACAACCGTCGTGGTCTTTCT
>JBAWGU010000009.1:0-9032 GCA_049593215.1 Pyrinomonadaceae bacterium | reverse complement strand
GAGTCTGAAGTCTGGAGTCGGAGGATGAAAAGCATTCTGTTTTTGACTTTAGACTCAAGACTTCAGACTCCAGACTTTTTCCCTTGCGCTTGCGGGCGTGAAGTCGCATAATCATCCAGCTTTTTTGACCCGCCTTGATTTAATTATTAAAGGAGTCATGATGGTCGGCCTATCTGGACTGGAAAAGTTCTCTCATCTCGAAGACAAAATTTACCGCACCATCGAACTGACGAAAACGCTTCGTCAGGAGAAGGAAGCCTTAGAGCGCGAGATTGCCTCGACGCGGCGCGAGCTTGGCACGCTCCTCAACGAGAAGGAACGGCTCGAAACGCAGGTTGAGCGGCTCTTGTCGGAGCGCGACACGATTCGCATGAAAGTCGAAGCGATGCTTGATGCCATCGCCGCGCTCGATCCTGAGATGGCGGAGGCTGTCAGAAGATGAGCGATAGACGTGAACGCATCAGTTTAGGTAGAAGCAATATGGACAATCCAACGAGTACTCCCACAATTCGCGTTGAAATCTACAACCAGACCTACAACATTCGCTCGGACGGCGACAGCGAGTACATCACGCAGCTCGCAGAGTTTGTTGACAGCCGGATGAGAGAAATCTCTTCGGGCACGCTCACGGTTGATTCGCTCAAAGTTGCCATCCTCGCCGCGCTCCACATCGCGGACGAGCTTCATCGCCTGCGCCGCCTGCACGAACAGGCAGACTCTCAACTCGCTTCACGCAGCGCCGAATGCGCAGAGATGCTTGACCGCCTACTTAAAGTCCGCAGCACCGTCGAACAAAACGCTTCTACCAGCGACATCGTTTTCAGTTAAACGCTTTTTCATCGCCACACGACAGCCTCGCGTTCCGCTAACGAGAGTTTCTGCTCCGTTAGTCTTACCTTCACTCAGTAAAGGAGACTCCTCATGGCTAACGTCACGGTTGAGTTCGATAATTATTACATACACTACTACAGTTCAAACACATACAATTTACAAGCGCTTATCAACTGCGGCAAAGGCACAACCGGCGGGGTGGCGCTGATCTATTTTCACAAGGAGGGGGTCAGCATTCCGACCAATACTCTCTCAGGCAACACGCCATCGTTGAATTTTCCGGCGAGTCTCTTTGGCGAGATTATGGCTATCCTACTTCATGAAAAGCCCCTGAAAATTAGTCTAGACTCGGCCACTGGTTTCGGTGAAATTAAAACTGGGTCTGAGCCGATTGGAGAAGAAGAGCCATAATCATACGGGTGAGGGAATTGGTCCTGTTGGTACTTCGATTAGAAATTTCAAAGAGACCAGTGGCATCTGCTTTTTCTGTGTGCTAGTATCCTTCGCGGCAGAGGGAAATAAGTTCTGCGTGGCTCGTCACCGATGTTTTAACAATTGAGCCTACGCCGTTAAGAAAGGGAGACCGATGCCGCTTCTTAAGCCAGTGCATTCCTTCAGAGTTAAGGAACTGCCAGAGGCTGCGGCTTAACCAATAAGGTCACCCACCTGTTTGTGCAGGTTCAATTACGGCTTCGGAACGGCTGTCGCGGTTCTCCCTCTTGCCATTTTGAGCGCAGTGATAAGTGACGAGTGACAAGTGACAAGATAAAGACTTTTCTTCTTGTCATTTCTTACTCGTCATTTGCTTTTTAGAAGGAAGAACGAATGAGGGTCTTAATGATTGGCGACGTGGTGGCAAAGCCGGGCCGCGTCGCCGTGCTTGACCGGATACAGGATTTGCGCGAGCAGCACAAGATTGATCTGGCCGTGATGAATGCTGAGAATGTTGCTGGCGGTTTCTCGATCACGCCGCAGCTTGCCGATCAACTTTTCGCTGCCGGAATTGACGTGATGACATCCGGCAACCACATCTTTGATAAGCGCGAGGTCATTCCTTACATCGAACGCCAGCCTCGCCTGCTGCGCCCCGCGAACTATCCGCCCAATACGCCGGGCAAAGGGATTTGGGAAGGCGAAGTGCGTGGCACGCGCGTCGCCGTTCTCAATTTCATTGGCCGCGTCTTCATGCAGCCTTCGGATGATCCTTTCAGAATTGCCGACGAGCTTTTAGCCACGCTCTCAAGTGAAGTTAAAGTGAGGCTCGTTGACATGCACGCTGAAGCGACTTCTGAAAAATATGCGATGGGCAGGTTTCTGGATGGCCGCGTCTCTGCTGTTGTAGGGACACATACGCACGTGCAGACGGCTGACGAAAGAATCCTGCCGCAGGGAACAGCTTACCTGACAGACATCGGGATGACAGGAAGCTACGCGGGCGTCATCGGCATGAAGACGGAAGATGTCATCGCGCGTTTCACTTCCGTCATGGGTCGTCGCGCGGAACACTCTGCGGGCGAGGTGCTCATCTGCGCTGCGGTGATAGACGTTGACGAAGAGACAGGACGCGCGCGCGAAATCTTTCGTCTTTCATTACCGCACGAGCAATAGTTTTTCAGACGGAAGAATTTCGGGGCCATTAGCTCTTTATTTCTTTTGATTTTGGGCTTACTGTTTGTGCTCTTGAATTAATCAGGTGCGCGCTCTTCCGGCACACGCTCGGCTCTCGATTGTGTAGTGTGAATTGACGGCTCAGGGGTTGACATAAGGAGCTGACGGTAGCCTTCCGGGAGCGAGCGGACGCGGCCCGTGGCGTCCGTTACGACGTGGCCCGTTTCGCCTTCGGCAATGACCTGACCGTCTGAGAGGCGCACAATCTCGTAGCCGAAACGCAGCGAGCGGCGTCTCATCTCTGTGATGTGCGTGCGTACCAGAAGCTCGTCGTCGTAGCGCGCGGGAGCTTTGTAGCGACAGTAGCTTTCGACCACGACGAGGAAAGCCTGATCGTCCTCTTCCATATCGCGGTAAGAGAGGCCGCGTGCACGACAAAATTCCGTGCGGCCAATCTCGAACCAGACGAGGTAGTTTGCGTGATAGACGATGCCCATCTTATCCGTTTCGGAATAGCGCACGCGCACCATCGTCTCGTGCCGGTCGTCTTCGTACAAAGCATCTTCTTCGGTCATGTTTGTCATCTGAAGAAAAGCCTCCCACGTCTAAAGCTTCAAGCGAGGTCATCAGCCGGGTTTTAAGTAAACTTTATCCGCGCTATTTCTGCGGACTATAGAAGCGAAAGGTTAAGGATGTCAAAGAAAATCAGACTTCGGGTCGCGTCCCTGCTGGCTCTCTTCATGTTGGGAGCGATGCTGTTGGGCGGTTCTCCCGTTGCCGTCAAGACGCGCGCGCAGAGCGCAGGCGTCGCTCCGACCAATACGCGCAACGCTTCTATCGTTGCTACCTCCGCCGCCGTTTTGCAGGAGACCAGCGAGATTCGCCAGCTTTCGATTCTTCGTCCCGTCAAAAGCGGAGCGCAATCTCGCGCTGAGATTGAGCGCATGATTATGAAGAACATGGACGAGGAATCCACGCCCGAAGATTTGCGCGCCTCAGAACTCGCGCTCAAAAAACTTGGCCTCGTCAGCTCGGATTTTCATCTACGCCCTTTTCTCATCAAGCTGCTCACGGAACAGGTCGCGGGCTATTACGACCCGAAGGCGCAGGAATTTTTTCTGGCGGACTGGATCAACCTTGACGGCCAGAAACCCGTCATGGCGCACGAGCTGACGCACGCTTTGCAGGACCAGCATTTCAACCTCCGCCGTTTTGAGAAGTGGCCCAAAGGCGATTCCGATGCGGAGCTTGCGGCGCACGGGCTTATCGAAGGCGACGCGACGCTCGCCATGGAACTCTACATGGCGCGCAATCCGCTTCGCGCTCTGGCGTTCGTCAAATCTTTGGAAGGGAGCGGCTCGTCTTCGGAACAGATTGACCACGCGCCGCGCGTGCTACGCGAGACGCTGCTCTTTCCCTACGATCAGGGTCTAACGTGGGTCACACAACTCTACAAGCGCGGTGGCTGGCCCGCCGTCTCGCAGGCTTACAAAGAGTTGCCGCAATCGAGCGAGCAGATTCTTCATCCCGATAAATATCTCGCGCGCGAAGCTCCCGTAAAGATCAACCTGCCGAACATCTCTTCAGACCTCGGCGCAAATTGGAAACGCATTGACTATGATGTCAACGGCGAATGGAGCTACTTCCTGATGCTTGACGTGTATCTGAAATCCGACGCCGAATCGAACCGCGCCGCCGCAGGCTGGGGCGGCGACCGTTACGCGCTCTTTGAGGGCCAGAACGCTAATGAGCTGGTCCTCGCTCAGCTTTCCGACTGGGACACGGAAAAGGATGCGCGCGAATTTTTCGATGCTTACTCAAAACGCACATGGCGTCGCTACAAAGATGCTAAGGCCACAGAGATCGCTTCCAACGAAGGCGGCGGCGAACGCCACGCATGGAACACCAGCGAAGGCAACGTCATCATAGAGCTTCGCGGCACGCGCGTCCTCATCCTCGAAGGCTTGTCTGAAAAAGCGGATGCCAATGCTCTGATGAAAAAGCTCTGGCAGCAAAACTGACTCAAACAGCTTTGAGAGCCACTCAAGTGCCGCAAGACATTTCTATGTTTTGCGGCATTTATGTTTTGAGTGAAATTCGTTGACACTCATCTATAACGGGCATATCTTCTATGTTGTTTTCTCAAGCTCTTTGCTGACGGCTATGAGAACATACGGACAGAAATTGGATCAGTCCCGACAGAACGCGACGCTTGCCCTCAACCAACACGCGCCGCGCACAATCGTAAAACACGCAGCAAAGCTCCTACAGGCTAAGCACGTCGAGCAAGGCGACTCCGCGCATAACGTAGTTCCCGCAATCGTCAACAAAGTTTTATCTACACCCGGCCAGCCTCTCGATATGGGGACGCGCGCCTTTATGGAGCCGCGCTTGGGCCACGACTTTAGCCGCGTCAGAGTGCATACGGACGCAAGGGCCGTCGAATCAGCCGACGCCTTGCACGCTCGCGCCTACACGTTGGGCGCAGACATTGTTTTTGGTCAGGGCGAATATCTTCCCGCAACCGAGCAGGGCAGAGGATTGCTCGCGCACGAGCTTGCCCACGTCGCGCAACAACGGGACTCAGGAAATGCTATTCAGACGATGGCGGAAATCGGCGACCCGTCAGACAGCGCAGAGCATGAAGCCGAGACGGTCGCCAGAGCAACGCTCTCAACATCTCACGCGACGCAGACGCAGCACGCAGCTCTTCCATTCTCTACGCCTCACGTTATGCAATCTGCCGCGCGTCCTGTGTTGCGTAGATTTGCCAAGTCATCATGGGCTGGCGAGTTCAGGGTTGAGGACAAAGAGTATAAGGTTAATTACGATGACATTCCCGCGACAAAGCAAGTTCATCCATACGCTTCAATCCGAATAGAATTTGAGCCAAACCAAACTGTTGAAGCTAAGAAGATTGCCTTCGTGCAGACCGCCAACACGACGGTGAATGGACAACCTCATCCACTCAACACCATAGTTCAGAGCCGGAGTATTCAAGCTGGCGATCCGGGAGAGGGGACACATATTGACGCTTATCATACAAGCCGGACACCACTTTACGGAACGAAAAATCCGAGTAGCGGAAATGACCTGGCTCAATCTCAGGAGAGTACTCTTGCAAGCTACGGGTCCGGCGAAATAGAGAAAAACAAGTATGTGGCCGGAATAGCACAGATGGCTGACAGAGCGGAGATTACAGTTGGGGTGCAAGACGAAGCTGACATGTATCTTGAGTCATCAGCGATGGCCGTCGAGGGCGCTCAGAAGGGAGTTTATTACGGGGCTATCAAATGGGGTTGGAAGAAGGAGAAAGGCGTTAAGGCACCGCAGGCAGTAAACATTGATCTCGTCTCTCAAGACGCTCCTTCCAGTTCGATCTTTCAGAAACTGGGGAGCCTGTGGGATGCCTCAAAGACTTCCGCAGGGGATTCTGCGATTCACTTGCCGACTATCAAGAGCATGTACACAAAGAAGAAGGTTAAGCTGGCTGACGACCCTGCCAAGCCTAAGAAGGGAATTGACATTAACGATAACATTCATGTCGAAGTCACCGAGAGAGCCGATTCTGCTCATAAAGACTGGAGCAATGTGATCGTGACTGAGGGAGAGAATGCGGGAAAGATGGGTTGGGTCATGGATGCAGATTTGACGGCTCAGAAACCTATTCCCGGTAAAAAGAAGGGCGCAAAATAGGAGTTGCCCGGAAGTAGTTCCTACTCAAATAAGTTATGCCGCACTTATTGTCTTAAACCGCTGTCCTGTGCTATTTTGTTGCCATCCCGAAGCTTTAAGGAAATACATTTGAACGGCTTGAGCGAGCGAAGCGCGCGTCCTCTCCTCGGTGAGAGAGGTTTGACGCAGCCGGTCTTTAACCCATGATGAGTTCTGAAGTGAGGCCGGTTGCCGAGCAGCAGCAACGAAATCGTCTGCGCCGGATGACCGCAGACCTTCAAAGGCTCGAAGCCAAATTGCGTCGCGGCGGTGGGCCGGACAAAGTTGAGCGTCAGCACCAGCAGGGAAAGTTGACGGCGCGAGAGCGCATCGAACTGCTCTTTGACAAAGAGTCTTTCAGTCAGGAGATTGGTCTGCTCGTCGCTTACGATCAATATAAGGGCGCGGCTCCGGCAGCCGGAGTTGTGACCGTGATGGGTCGTATCTTCGGGCGTGAAACGGTCGTTGTCGCTAATGATGCGACGGTCAAAGCGGGTTCGTGGTGGCCTGAGACTATCAGGAAGATTCTGAGAGCGCAGGAGATTGCCATGCGCTCGCGCGTGCCGATTATTTATCTGGTGGATTCTGCGGGAGTGAATCTGCCATATCAGGGCGGAGTCTTTCCGGGACAGTACGGCGCGTCAAGAATCTTTTATTACAACTCGATCATGCGCCGCTATTTGAAAATCCCGCAAATCTCCGCAGTGATGGGACCATGTATCGCTGGCGGCGCATACTTGCCCGCGCTCTCAGACATTATCGTGATGGTCGAGCAGACTTCGTTCATGGGACTTGGCGGCGCAAACCTTGTCAAAGGCGCGACGGGCCAGACCATTGACAACGAGACGCTGGGAGGGGCGCGCACGCACAACGCCATATCAGGCGTCGCGCATTACCGTGTTGAGAATGATGAATCTTGTGTGGCAAAGATCAGGGAGTTCGTTGCAGAGCTTCCGGTCAAACCTGCAAGCCCAGTCTCGATTACGGAAAGCGTGGAAGCGGCACGCCCACCCGGCGACATCTACGACCTCATCCCCGAAGACCATCGCCAGCCATACCAGATGCACGAAGTTTTGAAGTGCATTCTTGATGAAGGACACTTAGACGAGTTTCAGGCTGATTATGCGAAGGAGATGATCACAGGCCACGCGCGCATACGCGGCATACAGGTCGGCATCATCGCCAATCATCGCGGCATGATTCGTTCGGAGACAGGTGGACCACCAAAGTTTGGCGGCATCATCTACGCGGATTCAGCAGAGAAGGTCGCTTACTTCATAGAGACCTGCAATCGCCATCAAACGCCGCTTGTCTTCATTCAGGATGTTTCGGGCTTTATGGTCGGGGCGGAAGCGGAGCATTCGGGAATCATCAGGGCGGGCGCGCGTTTCGTTGAAGCGATGGCGACGGCTTACGTGCCGAAAATCGTGTTGACAATCAATCATGCTTCGGGCGCGGGTTATTACGCGATGGCGGGACAGGGTTTCGATCCCGATTTTATTTTCAGTTGGCCGACGGGAAGAATGGGCGTGATGGAAGGCGAGTCTGCTGTGCAGGCTCTCTTTGGCACGCAGTTGGAAAAGTTGAAGCGGGAAGGGAAGCAGCCTGACGAAGAGTTGAAGGCTGAGATGGAGCGCGTGCGCGAGAGTTACGAGCAGCAGTTAGATGCAAGATACGCGGGTGCGCGCGGATTTGTTGATGCCGTCATCGCTCCTGAAGAGACGCGCGATGCTTTGGAGATGGCCTTGCGCGTGAGCTTGAATTTTGGCGGGCCGCACTTAGGCTCATTCGTGCTTCCTCCATCGCTGGTCTGAAGTTTTATCCCACGGCAAGTTACCCCGGGCGCAAAAGTTTTCAGGCTGACGGAGCCTCTGAGATGTTTTCGTCCGTCAACCCTTCTTGTTTGAAAGAAGGATCAGCCGGAACGTTTTCACAACGGACGCGCATTTACTAAGCAAGGAAGAACGTGCGCGATACAACACAGAAGGAGAAAGAAGCAGTGAACAAAAGCAGTGACATCAAACGAGTAATCAATCTTTTGTTTGTCTTCGTCGTCACCGCAGCCTTACTCGGCGCAGACTTAGTTGTATTGGCGCAGAATGACGCAACACGCGGCGCGACGATGTCGCAAGATAACTCTAACGCAGCAACCAACACCAACGCGGGCACAACCCGACGCCGCCGTCGTCGCCGCGCACGCCGTCGCTCCGGCTCTGCCGCGAATATGAGCGGCAACATGAACGCCAACGTCTCGCCTGATATGCAGGGGGATGCCAATGCAAACATGGCTGGCGACACGGGCAACGTCAACATGACGGCAGACATGAGCAACGCCAATGCGAACATGAGTATGCGTCGCGGTGGTCGTCGCCGCCGTCGCAGCCGCAGCATGGCTGCTGATACCAACATGGCTATGCCTGATGCTCAAGCCAACACGAGTGCAACGCCTCGTCGTCGCGGTGGCTGCGACAATATGGTCCAGGAGCAGACAGACCTCTCCGGCACCTACACAGGCAATATCAATTATCCTGACGGCGGATTGTCAGGCGATGCGACGCTCGCAATCACCGGCAACAACTTCACGCTGACGAACGGTTCAAATACAATCAACGGCCACGTCTCGGCCACTACAACCTGCAACTACACAGCCGCTGCAATGCAGTTGGGAGAAATGGCTACGGCAACTCCGGGGCAACCCGCGCCTGCTCCTCCGACGGTTGTCTCCGTGCGCGCAAAGAAGATGGGAGATCGTCTGATGCTGATGAGCGTTTCCGGCGAGAAACATGCTTTCTCGTTTGGAAGTACGGGTGGTCGCGGCGGTCGTCGTGGTCGTCGCGGTCGCGGCATGACGATGGCTGCGCCTCCGGCAGACACTACTG
>JBAWGU010000008.1:0-4839 GCA_049593215.1 Pyrinomonadaceae bacterium | reverse complement strand
TTACAGGAGCTTCCGGCAAATGAAACGCCTCACAGTATTCAAACGCATCTCAACGCTCTTCTTCTGCGCCATCTCGTGTCTCATCTTTCAAACAGCAACCCTCTCAGCAGCCCACGCGCAGGATTTAGACAACGTGACGATTAGCGGGCGCGTGTTGGACCAGACGGGCGCGCTTGTGCCGGGCGCGAGCGTGACGGCGCGGCTCATCTCAAAGGGAGTCGAGCGCACGATTGTGACAGATGGGGAGGGCCGTTACCGCCTGATAGAGCTTGAGCCGGGCGTCTATAATCTGCGCGCCGCTTTTCAGAATTTTGCGACGGAAGAGAAGAGCGGGCTTGAGACTATTGCCGGACAGAATGTGCAGCTTGATTTCACTTTGCGCCCTGCCGGGATAACTGCGACGCAGGTTGTCTTGAGCGTTGCGGACGCGCCGCCTGTTGATACGACGCGCACGGTTGTCGGCGGGACTGTGACTGCCGGGGAAGTCGAATCGCTGCCTCTTGCGACGCGCTCGCCGCTCGATTTGATCTTCACACTCGGCGGCGTCACGGAAGAGCCACTCTCGACGCGCGACCTTGCGGAAGACCGCAACACGAATCCACGCGAGACGCCCGAAGAGGCTGGAACTTTTTCGCTCTCCGGCGGCCCTGCCTACTCAAACAACCTGACGATTGACGGGCTGGACAACAACGATGACCGCGCCGCGCGCGAACGCTTTCAACCTTCCGTCGAAGCCATCGAAGAAGTGCAGGTGATTACAAACCAGTTCTCTGCCGAATACGGTCGCGCTTCCGGCGGTCGCATCAACCTGCGCACGCGCGGCGGCTCAAACAAATTTCGCGGGCGACTCTTCTACTTCTTCCGCGACGAATCCCTGAATGCGAATACTCTGAAAAATAATTCGCTCGGACTCTCAAGACTTCCACTGCAAGAACATAACCCCGGATTCACTTTGAGCGGCCCCGTGAGGTGGCCGAAAATTTTTGGCTCAACGCGCTATCTTGGAACGGGTCGCACCTTCTTTTTCGCCGCTTACGAATACAACACTCTGCTCGATTCAACGCTCATTGACACGCTCGTGCCTGTCGAGCGTAGCAAACTCTTCCCGTTGCCTGCGCCGACAACGCTCGCGGATCGCCGCCTCGAAGACGTTGACTCAACGAGCATCGCAGCCGAAATCGCGCCGTTCGTTGAAAGCGTCAACACGCCGCTACGCAACAACATCTTCACAGCGCGCGTGGACCACAAGTTCACGGAGATGCACAACGCAGCGTTTCTATACCAGCTTGGCCGCTTGAAAAATCTGCGACAATCGGGCGGCGGCAGCCGTCTCGCAGAAGCCTTGCAGGGACGCACACGCAACACAGACGCTCTCTCTTATTCCGACAACTACGTTTTCAACGCAAGTCTGGTCAATCAACTGCGCCTGCAATTCTCGCGTCTCGCGCCCGCCGTCAAAGCAAATCAGGGCGGCGCGAGTCCCGTAATTTTAATTACTCTCAACGACTCGCTTGTCGAAGGCGACCCTTCGAGGCGCAGCGGCACGCTTGTCGCGGGCGCTTCGACAACGGGCGCGACAGATCGCCGCGAGGCTCGCTTTCAAATTCAAGACAGCATCTCTTATGTCCGAGGCTCGCACTCTCTCAAATTCGGCGCAGACTTTCAGCGCATACGCTCGACCTTCATTGACCTCGCAGACCTTTCAGGCACATTCAACTTCACGAGCGCGGGAGATTTTCTCTCAGCCACGCCGAGCCGCTTTCGACAGAATTTTCAGGCAGAATCAACTCAGAAAAACTTCTATGCAGGACTCTTTATTCAAGACGAATGGCGTGTGCGCCCCCACCTGACACTGAGCTACGGCCTGCGTTACGAGAACGAGAGCATCATCAGGGACCGCAACAATTTTGGTCCAAGATTCGCGCTTGCTTACGATCCTTTCCGGTCGGGAAAGACTGTCGTGCGCGCTGGCTTCGGAATCTTTTACAATCGCGCGCTGCTTCGCACCATTGATGATTTCACGCTGGGCCGTGAGCAACTTTTCTTCGATACAAACAGCCTGCGCAACCAGACGACAGGAAAACTCTTAACGGCTGAAGAACGCCGCGCCTTCATCGCCGCCAATCTTCATTTTCCGCAAACGCTCAACGCGGATTCATCTCTGGTCCAGCAATTCGGCGTGCTCAATAAAAATTTCTCGCGCCGTTTAGACTCACGCCTGCGCATCCCTGAAAGCTATCAAGCCAACATCGGTTTTGAAAGAGAACTCGGACGCGCATTTGTTTTTGAAGCAAACTATACATGGAATCGCGGCATACATTTGTGGAGAGAGTTCAACTCGAACGCGCCCGTGCTCCCTGCGGGCTACAAAGATTTCTCGTCCTACCTGCTCTCGCGCGACTTCGTAAACTTTCGTCAGGGCACGGGAGGGACGCGACCTCTCTACGATGCTTCGTCTGCGGGCGAGCTTGTGCGCTTTGCGCTCGCCTCCTCCGATTCATCCAATCCGAACGCCATCGGGCGTATCACGGAATTCGGCATGGCGCTCTCGACGCAATCAACACTTTCTTGCGGGCGGAATGAAAAGCGAATCTGAATCGTTGGCCGCTTCTCTGTGCCTTCCGGCGGTAGGACGCGCACTGAATCTATTAGCGCGAGGACGATCTCACGCTTTCGCTCTTTCTTCATCCCCTTCAGCCCTTGCGCCATTCCGGCCAGCATCTTTTCGACCGATGAGAACCGTTCTTCAATGACCACAGCAAAACGCTCACGTTCTGAGACTTCGGCTCTCTCGCGTTCGATCCGATCAACTTCTTCTTGCAGCTTAGTCAGTTGGATGTCTAAATCCGCTTCGCTAATCTTCCCTTTGATGTGGAGGTTGATCGCGCGCTCTCGCTCCCCCGCCTTTCGTCGAAGCTCCTCAGTGAAGCGCGCGACATCTCCAGCCCCGACAGGTTGAATCTGTCTGACGGCCAGCAAACCGTCACGCACTTCCTCAAGCACAGACCCCGGCTCACGGATAATCTTCACGCACTGTTGCCAGACCAGATCATCAACAAAATCCGCTCTCACTCCCCTGTTGCCGCACGGAGTTTTCCCGTGAAAGATGTGGCTCGAACAACGGTAGTACGGATGCTCCGATCCCTTGCTTCCACGTCCGTTAGTTCCTGCAAAGAGAGCCAGGTAGCTTGCTCCACAACGCCCGCACTTAATGATCCCTCGCACGAGGTAGAAGCGGCGCAGGTTACGCGGTGCGAACTTCTTATTTGTCTTCATCACGCGGAGGGTTTCGATGAACTCTTCCGGCGTAAAGATCGGCGGGATTGAAATGTGGATGCCTTCATCCTGGCTCGCTGCGGTGCGCGCAGTCTTCACACGCTTCTTATTTCTCCAGGTCCACTTGCCCGTGTAGATCGGGTTGGCGAGTAAGTGATGAATAGTGGCCGTGTACCAGGGCCGGTTGCGTGCGGGATTATGCCAGCCCATCGGATGAGGGATGCCGCGCGCGTTCAAATAATCGGCGACCGGGCGCAGGCTCTTCTTCGATACATAGAGCGCTCTCATCTCTCGGAGCACGGCGCTCTGCTCTTCGTCAACCTCAAGCCTCTTCCCTTTGTAGCTGAGGTCGGCGGCGATGAATGGGACCAGTTTGTATCCGAAAGGAGTGCGCCCGCCCAGCCATCCGCCTGCGTGCGCGACCCGCTCCATGCCCGCTTTCGAGTTGGCGAGGATGTCTTCACGATCATACTGTGCGACGCCCGCATAGATGGCTCTCATCATGGCGCGTGCGCCCGGACTCGCTTCGGCGGGCACAGGCTCGCGGATAGCGATGATTGAGAGCTGCAACTCGCGCTCGATCTGATCTACGACCTGATGAATGACAAGGGCCGTGCGCCCGATGCGCTTATGATTAAGGCAGATGACGCCGCGCGCTTTGATACGCCCGGCTCTGAAGTCTGAGAGCATCCGCGCTCCGTCGCGGCGTGCGTCGAGTGGGATCGTGCCCGATACGCCGTCATCCAGGTACATGGCGACGATCTCAATCTCATGCAGCTCAGCCCAGGGTTTGATTTCACTGATCTGCGTCTGGATGGTGACGCGCTCTCGCTGATCGTCGCTTGAGACGCGGCCATAGAGGACATAAGGCAGCTTGTCCATAAGACACACTTCTCCCTGACAAAGCCAAGCTCACTTTGTAATTGAATCGGGAGTGATAGTTTTGAGGCTAATAGCCTGAATGATGCCCGCCGGCAGATATTATTCCTATGAAGGCAGCCAGCAGCGCATAGAGCAGACTGACCAAAAGTACGCCTCCCGCGACAGTACCACTCCAGCCTGTTCTGTTAATCGTCAAAGGAAATCGTTGAAAAAATCTTCCGCATTGCGGGCAAGACTCCGCGAGACGAGACACTAACCGGCCACAGTCAGGGCATGGCACGAGAAGAGGAGGAGCCTGAGCGGCAGCAGCCGGTCGCTGCGCCTGCTCTCGCTGCTTCGGCATTTCTCGTCGGCTCATCTCTTTCCCGCATCGCTTACAGTTTTTGTCGTCTGAAAAATTGACCAGGCCACATTGGGCACACTTAATGCTGTTCGCTACACTGCTCATCGGAATTTCCTTTCAGGAGTGTGAAGGTTTGGAAGGTTGACCTCGGAAGTGAGGCGTGGGAATGTGCGCCTGAAGAGCGCCATCTCTAACCTACCGATTTTCAATCTCTCCTGTCAAGGAAGCGGTCAAAGATCACGCTTTCTTGATGATCCATTTGACTACGCCCCAGACCTTGCATTCCTGTTCGCAACCGACCTCAACAGGCTTGAAATCCTTATTGCCCGGTACAAGCC
>JBAWGU010000007.1:0-2599 GCA_049593215.1 Pyrinomonadaceae bacterium | reverse complement strand
TCGCGCCTTCGTCGCTCATGGCAGGCAAGATGCCTGCGCTCCCAAGCGCGCTCCCGGGTGCGTTTATGTTGCGCCGCGATGAACAAGTTTGTGAACGTCTCTCAGCATCTCAACGAGCGCGGCAAAGCGCGAGAGCGGAAGCATATTTGGTCCATCGGACGGCGCAGACCCCGGATGGTCGTGAACTTCCATGAAGACGGCATCAACGCCGCAGGCAACTCCGGCGCGCGCGAGCGGTTCGATGAATTCGGGTTGCCCGCCCGTTGCATGTCCCAAACCGCCGGGCAGTTGGAGCGAGTGCGTGACATCGAAAACGACAGGCGCACCAAACTCTCGCATGATCTGAAAAGAGCGCATGTCAACTATCAAGTTATTGTACCCGAAACTTACGCCGCGCTCCGTCAGTAAAAGTTTTTCGCATCCGGCCTCGCGCGCTTTCTCTACGATGTTGCGCGCATCCTGCGGCGCGAGGAACTGTCCCTTCTTGACGTTCACGGCGCGGCCCGAACGCGCGGCAGCAACAATCAAATCCGTCTGCCTGCACAGGAACGCAGGAATTTGCAGCACGTCAACCACTTCCGCCACAGGCTCAACCTGAGAAGCGTCGTGTACGTCCGTCAGCACGCTCACGCCAAGCTCTTCCCTGACGCGCCGCAAAATATCCAAACCCGCGCTCATTCCCTGCCCGCGAAAACTTTTAATGGATGAACGGTTCGCCTTATCGAAAGATGATTTGTAAATGAAATCAAGCCCGGCGCGCTGCGTCTGCTCAAGCAGAGTGCGTGCCATCATTAGCGCATGATCTTCGGATTCGATGACGCAAGGCCCTGCGATGATCGTTAATCTTCCATCACCGAAAGTCGCGTTGCCGACCCTGAAAGATTTCATTTCGAGATTTTCAGCCATAGTTAAAACGGTTTCTTAATAATCTTTTTCAACTTGTCTATGAGCGAGGGGCCTTTTGATGGCTTTGCATTGCGACGCGCATTCTCTTGCCGCCGGGGCTGTCTTGGTGCATTTCTATGCTCTTTACTCTCTTCAGGCGTTGGCGTCGGAGACGGAGCGGCGGGCGTCGGCGTCACCGCCGGACTCAGCACGGGCGTGGCCGCCTCGTTCGCAGGATTCAAAAGTGACCCGGCATTGACGAAAGAGATGACCACAACGGCCAGTAGAATTATTGCCGCGCCACCTCCCAACAACACGCTCGGCTGCTTGAGCCATGTGAGCCATGTTTCCCTGCGGCTCAACTGAAATTTCATACGCGGAAACACAGGACGCGCCGGAATCTCAGCAGGCGTCTCAACTGTCTTTTGCGCAGGAGCGACTTCGCCTGTTGCCGCGCCAATCTTTTCTCCTGTCACAACAGGCCGCTCATTCGTGTCTGTGAGAACTGTCGTGTCGCCTGTGCGAACATGTGCGGCGCGATTGGCTCGCAGGCGTTCAATGTCAATGACGAGGCGACCCGAAGGCGTCTGTGTTCCGGCGTTGCGCAGGGTGTCAAACGTCGGCATCTGGTCGCTGGATTGTTCAAGCCCCAGACGCGAGGCCGTCTCGAAAAGCTCGCGGCGAAACTCGCCCGCATCGGCAGGACGCTCTTCAGGTTTCTTCTCCAGCGCGTGAAGCACAACATGCTCAAGCTCCGGCGGAATCGTCGCAGTAAATTCAGACGGGCGACGCGGCGCAACAGATGAATGTTTCAAAGCGACCGCGAGCGGCGTTGAGCCTGTGAAGGGTGTCGTGCCCGTGAGCATCTCGTAGAGGATGATGCCGAGGCTGTAAACGTCGGAAGCTGGCGTGAGCCGCGCGCCGTCGCACTGCTCAGGCGACATGTAGCGCGGCGTGCCAATCATCACGCCTGTCTGCGTCAGGTGCGCGGCATCAGAATCTTCAAAGCTGTCTGCGGCGAGTTTGGCGATTCCGAAATCGAGAACTTTGACCACAGGCGGCGCGCTCCGCTTTTGAACGACGAAGATGTTCGCGGGCTTCAGGTCACGATGAATAATTCCCTCTTCGTGCGCCGCCGCCACAGCCGCAGAGATTTGCAGCATCAAGGAGACTGAGCGCGCAGTGTCCAGAGGAGCTTCGCGCGCGAGTATGTCGCGGAGCGTGCGGCCTTCTAAAAGCTCCATCACGAGGTAAACGAGATTATCAACGGTGCGTCCGAAATCCGTCACGGCAACCGCGTTCGTGTGTTGCAAACGCCCTGCGGCTTTTGCCTCACGACGAAAACGCTCCTGCGCCTGCTCGTCTTCAACGAAACGAGAGTTGAGGACTTTGACTGCGACGGGACGATCAATCAACAGGTGAGTGGCGCGATAGACTGTGCCCATGCCGCCGACGCCGAGCCGCTCGTCAAGACGATACTTCTCATCAAGCGTGCGGCCAAGCAGAGGGTCCGCCGGAACCTGCATCGCCACGGTGGAATCCGCCTGCAAGAGCGTGCCGTCTTCAGGACACGACTTAACATCATCCGCATAATGGCGTCCGCATGTGGGGCAGTAGAGCATAAATTCTTCGACAAGTGACAGGTGACAAGTGACAAGTCACTGTAAGATTGTATCTTGTCACCTGTCACCTGTCGAAGAGCAAGGATGAAGGC
>JBAWGU010000006.1:0-2989 GCA_049593215.1 Pyrinomonadaceae bacterium | reverse complement strand
GCCCGCTACCGCAGGCGGTTCTGACTAAACAACTACTACCTCAGCATCTTCCCGAAATATTTCGTGCCGACTCTTGTAAATAAAACTTTCGCGCCCGACCAATCCGTTTCGACCAGATAACCATTGCCGCGCCTGGTTATCTTAACGCTCAATCCGTCGCTCTCAATCGTAGTCGTGTCTCCATTGTCAGTCCACGTCGAATTGTCGTCGCCTCTTTCGGCTTCAATCCCGCGTTCGTGAAAGCTTCTGTTAATGGGTGTCCATTCGTCAACCGAAATGCTCTTCACCTCGCCATTCTTGACGGTAAAAGCAACGCTCAGTGTGTAGCCGTTTTTCTTTTTGGTATCAAAGCTTGCGGTGGCGTTTTGGGCGTTGGCAACAAGAGCCGTCAACAACAGAAAGCCGCAAAGTAAGCTGGCAGACAGAAGCTTCTTCATAGTTTTTCTTGTTCTCCAAAGCTCATTGATTCACGTCCGGTTCGTATTCGTCTGTGCGAGCGTTTGAGCCGCCTGCGAATTCTATGTCGGCGAGGCGGAGCGTGAGAGCGTTCGGGCGATAGGAAAAGGGAGCAGGACCACCGTGCGAGTTTTGCAGCATGTTGACAAGCAAATCCTGATGCTCACGGAAACGCCAGACGTTGCCGCGCTGATTGAGTATGACGAAGAGAATCGTCTCGCCCTCGCGCGTGTTCATCTGGCCGACGAGCGCGCTGGCTCCGCCGTCCGTGCGTATGAGCGTTCCTGTCTTGCCAATCACGCTGCCGCGATCAGCGTCTGAAGTGTAGCGCTTCTGAAGCGTGCCCGGATCAATGCCAGCGACAGGCAGAATGTCAGCAGGCGTCAGTTTACTCTTAGCGAGTTCTTCGCGCAGCGCGCGGTAAATCTTCATCATCGCGCGCGGCGTGACGCGATTGACTCCGAGGCCGCTCGTCGTCGCAAGCTGAACCTCTTCGGGTTTGATGCCGAGATTGCTCAGCAGAAACCTTCGCACACCCTGCGGCCCGCCCACAGCATCGCCGATGCGCTCGGCCATGAAATTGTTCGAGTAGCAGAGCAGAACTTTCAGTATGTCAACGAGCTTGCTCGAACGATGAAGCAGGAGCATACGAGCGTTCGCCGGAACTGAATCAATATACACCGCGCCCATCACAGCGACGCTCGGCACAGTCTGCAAACTCGCCGTGTCTCCAAAAGCTGTGCGCTCTTCCGTCCATGCGCGCGTCGCGGCGGCGGGCCTGCGCGTTGCATCAAGCGTGTCGTAGAAAAGATCGCCTGAGCGTTGAGAGGACCAGTTGTAGTTCATCGTGAAGCGCGGCGCGACGATGAGATCGCCCGTCACTGTGCGTATGCCCTGACGATTCAGCTCGTGCGCGAGCATGACGGCGTGCTCGTAATGAAAAGAAGGGTCGCGGCCAGAGATGATGAGGTCGCCTGTGATGGTGCCTGTCTCTTTGTCGAACGTGCCGTTGGTCCAGACGGCTGTAGCGAAGCGATGCTGCGGGCCGAAAGTGTTGATCGCAGTCAGCGCAGTCGCCAGCTTCACAGCCGATGCGGGATTGAACGCGGCGTCAGCTTCATTTGCAAGAATCGTTTCACCATTGAGATTCTCGACCAGCACGCCCTCCATCCCGACAAAGAGAGATTCATACGGAGGCCGCAGAGGGGCGTTAGCAGTCGTCGTCTCTGTTGTTGAAGGAGTGGAAGGCTGCGTGGCCGACGGTGTGACCGGACGCATTAAGACTGTCGGGCGAGTCAAAGGCGCGGGCGTTTGGTTCGGCGTTGCCTCCTGCGCAAACGCGTTCAGAGGCATGATGGCCCACAGGAAGAGACTGAGCGTGAACACCGTAAACCCTGAAACCCTTTGCTTGAACATTCTCTCCTCCATCATAAAGTTAGTGGGCAAGTGACATTGATAATAACACGAACATCTGTGTGAATATTTCAAAAATTTGTGGGGAGATTGTTCGGTCTGGTTTTTGATGCCCCGCCGCGCGCGATGAGATGCCTGATTCGGGTGATGGACGGTGGGCTATGTTTTGTCGAAGATAAACGAACTTGTGTTGCTCATCCGCAACTATCCGTCATCATCTATGCATTCTTGAGTGTAGCGTGTGGCAAGTAAGACTCACCGCAGAGGCGCAGAGACCGGCGCAGAGTTTACGCAGAGAGGTTGAGCGTCATTCAATCCTCTGCGCTTCCTCTGCGCGAATCTCTGCGCCTCTGCGGTGAACGGCTGACTCGCTTCTCATTCAAGAAGGCATAGACCCTGTTAATCGCGTTGACAATGCTGCGAGGCGGCTCATAATATTCCGCTTGTTGATAAAGACTGCGTGAGAAGAGACAACCAACCCGTTACAATTGACAACATAGTTGCGACACACAAGGCGCGACGCAAAGAGATTCGCTCCCGGCTCGCAGAGTTTCGCGCAATCTGGCGTGATGGTTCGGATGCGCTGCTCTGGGAAGAGCTGGTCTATTGCATCTTTACGGCAGGAGCGTCCGCGCGAATGGGCCTGCGCTCGGTTGAAGCCGTCAGGCCGTTGCTCATTGAAGGCACGCATGAAGAGATGACGCGCGCATTGCTGGGCAAGCATCGTTACCCGTCGGCGCGGCCCGGCTACATCGTCGTCACGCGTGACTATCTACAGAAGGATTGCGGAATGCGTTTGCGCCAACGGCTTGAGAGCTTCAGCGATCCGCTTGAGCGTCGTGACTGGCTGGCGAAAGAGAAGCGCATCAAAGGTCTCGGCTACAAAGAGTCGAGCCACTTCCTGCGCAACATAGGGCTTAGCGGCTACGCTATTCTTGATAAACATATCCTGCGTTGTCTGGCGGAACTCCAAATCATAGAGTCGCCGCAACCGCCCACGACACGCGCACGCTACCTTGCGACGGAGCAGCGGCTAAGAGAGTTTGCACGCGACCTCCGCATTGATTTCGACGAACTCGACCTCGTGCTCTGGTCCATGAAAACAGGAGAAGTATTAAAG
>JBAWGU010000005.1:0-1967 GCA_049593215.1 Pyrinomonadaceae bacterium | reverse complement strand
GCAGAGGGCAGAGGGATGAGGGATGAAGAAGAAGCCTAAGAAAGAGGCCGATTGTTCTATTCATCCCTCCGCCCTCATCCCTCTGCCCTGCGCTGACCCGCCCGCTACCGCAGGCGGTTCTGACTTGCTTATTTTGCTGACGGCGCTGGCATCGCTGTAGGCTTTACAGCGCGTGTGCCCTGATGAAAGACGGCCATCCATTTGCCGTTCCGGTTGGCCCAGATTGTGGTGTGCCGCTCGCCTTCCGGCCCGGAAACTTTTACAGGACCTTTCACCAGGGAAGTAACCAGAGCGGCGTCCGCATCAAACTTGACGACTTTGAAGTCGCTCAGCGTTGTGCCTGTCGCATCGAACATCTGAACACCTTTGACAATTCCAGCCTTGTCATAGACGCCTGTAGATTCTACCTCCGTCGCATCATCGGCGACGATGCTGGCGAAGGCGTCATAATTTTTATGCTTGAACGCATCCCAGACAGCCTTCTCGTTAGCCTCAACGTCTGCGCTGGTAACGATGGCCGCAGGCGTGGGACTCGCGGAAGACTTGGGAGCGGGCGTGGCTGCTTTGGCAGGCGTGGGCGAAGTTGCAGGCGCGGGCATCTGCTCCGGCGTTGTCTCCTGATGATAAACGGCCAGCCACTTTCCGCCGCGATTAAGCCATGCCGAACTGCCGCGCGCAGTCGTGTTCGGCGGGAGCGGCTTCCCGTTCGAATTGCCTTTGACGCTGACAGTGTAAGAGACAACAGCAGCGTCTTTATCAATCTTCGTCACCTTCCAATCGGAGAAAGTAATCTCTGTCGGCTCAAACGTTTTTACGTTCTTGACTATCCCCGCTTTGTCATAAACTCCATTGTCTGAAACTTCTATGGCATCGTCGGCCAACATCGCGGCAAAGCCGTCGTAGTTCTTATTTTTGATCGTGTCCCAAATGGCCTTCTCTTTGGCTATCACATCTGCATCCGCAACGGTCGCTTCGGCTTTCGGCGTCGTGGCGGCGTTGGCATTGGCCCCCGGCGCATTTGGCTCAGGGGTTTGTGTGCAGGCTGCCGCCGCGAGAAGCAACGCGGCAAACAAGAGCATTCGCTTCATGGGCAGAACTCCTCAAGGGGAAAAATAGTTAAAGCTGCGAGAGCGTTCTATTCCAAATAAGGCTGCGAGTCAATATAAATTGTTATCTGGCGAGATTACACAATCGCCATCAGCTCAGAGAGATTGCATGAAAACCGAAGTAGGCAAGTAAGTTGGAATGAGTTGGTACGGTCTGCGGCAGGATGAATTATGCTGCCGGACGAATCTTCTCCCTGAGCATCTCGCTCACGAGGCGGCTTACAGGAACGCCGAGTTTCTGCGCTCGCTCATGCAGAGCTTTCATTACATCTTCATCTATCTCCACCTCAAAGCGACGACGCTTCAATTCTGCTTCGACAGAAACAGTCTCGAAGTTGTCGAGATAATTCGTCGTGTCGTGATTATCCCAGAACTCCGCCGCCTCTTCGTAGCTGGCGAACTCTTCTGGAAGCTCATCAACTTGATTATCCGTGTCGCTCATAATATTTCCTTTCTGAATCGGTCATATCACGTGCCGAAATGGGTAATGCCGATGTCTGCTCCTTTTCTACGTGCTTGAGATGGAAGAACTCAAGAGAGGCTTAATCATCTCTACCGCCTGTTCGGATGAAACGACAGGGACGAATTCAAAATCAACAAGGTCTTGCCACGCCGCCATCCACTGTTGCAGCAGACTCTCGTCTTCGCATTCGACTAACTGAAAGCAGCGCGAGAAATCTGTCTCAACCCAACTCTCAATGTATTTAAGACCATCGGGAGCCATGCGTCCTTTTTCGAGGAAGCGACGATAGACAGGCTTCGCATCGCCATCCTTGAATCGTTCAATTACCATGAAAATCATGTCACGGCCTGACTGTCAGAACCGCCTGCGGTAGCGGGCGGGTGTGTAAAGGGCAGAGG
>JBAWGU010000004.1:0-4845 GCA_049593215.1 Pyrinomonadaceae bacterium | reverse complement strand
CCCGCCCGCTACCGCAGGCGGTACTGACTATCTCGCTCCCGTCGGTGGAGGATACGTGTAATGAAAGGTTTATGGGTCCAACTATTCAGCGAATGGTCTGGTTAATGCAGCGAACCGGCGTTTTATCGAGTTGAGTCGCGCGAGCCATACTGATTATTCGTCTTTACTGCAACGCGCACTCCATGAGCAAATCCGTCTGAGGGTCGGAGCCTACCTGAAAGATGTGCTCGCCGACGACGCTGAAGCTCCACTTGCGATAGAAAGCCTGTGCGCGCCAGTTACGCTCCCACACGCCCAGCCACATCGTCTGATGCCCCGCCCGCCGCGCTTCCTCCACGCAGGCGCGCATCAACGCTTCACCCACGCCGCGACCAATCCACTCCGCAGAGACGTACAAGCGCGCTAACTCGATTGGCTTTGGTCCTAAAACGCACAGGGGGGCGTCGCCTGTTTGCAACTGTGCGTAGCCGCTCGCCACTCCGTCAATTTCAGCGATCAAAAAGGTCGTGTGAGGGTCTGCCAACTCCGCCGCCTGCTTCAACGGGCTGAAAGCCTCCGCCAGATAAGCGTTCAGGTCTTCAGGCTTATTGTCTGCGGCGAAGGTGTCGTAAAACGTGCGCGCTCCAAGCTCCGACAACAAATCGTTATCGTCCGTAGTTGCGCGCCGGATAACAGGCGTGGCTCTTTGAGTCATCAGATAGAAATATCACATCATTCAAATATTCGATATTAATTTATGCAAATCAAGAGAAGCAGGTTAGCAGATGAAAAGCTTTTCCTTTGCGTCCCTTTGCGTAGTCTCTCTTTGCGTCCTTGGCGGTTAAGTCAGTTCTTAAACGCAAAGGACGCAAAGGGTCTTCGCAAAGGTCGCTAAGGAAGTGTTTCTACTCTTGATTTGCATAATTTAACCCGAGACGGCGCGCGAGCCACTCGCGGCGATCTTTGCGCGCCGCTTCAATGTTCAACTCGTGGTCAGCGTCGTACCACTTGACCTCTTTTCCCTTGCCCGCGGCGTCGGAAAACTCTGTGGCCGTTGCCTTCGGAATAAACTCGTCCGAGTTGGAAAACTGAAAAAGGAGCGCGGCGCGCTGAGCATGAGAGATGTGGCGTATCGGGTCAACCTCGTCCGTGAGTCGCCGGTAAGTGTCTTCACCTTGAGCGGCTGTCGCGGGCCAGTACTTGAGCGACCATGTGCTGAAGCTGCTTGTGCCAGCCATCAGCACATAAGCTTTCACACGCCTCTCAACGCCTGCGGCAATCGCGCCGTACATCGCGCCGTAATCATGTCCGACGAAGGCTATGCGCCGCTTGTCCACTTCCGGTTGTGCAAGCAATAAATCTATCGCCCTGCGCACTTCGATAACCTGTTCGATGACTCTCTGCCTGTCAGCCTGTCCGTCCGTCCACTTCTCTAACCACGGGTAACGGCCCTGAATAAGCAGCGAGACGACTCCATGTTGAGCCATCGCCACAGCCTCTTCAAGAAATTCGTTCCGATCAGGATTGGGTTTGCCGAGCCAGTGAAAGAAGATGACGCCCGCGAAAGGGCCTGCCCCTTTCGGCTTGACGAGATAAGCCGGTGGCCGCCCGTGCTTCGGATCATAAGCGGCGTAGTTGACATCTTTAATGATAACGCCCGTCTGTTCTTTTGAAGATGTTTCTTTCAAATCGAAGGGCGCAGACCTGTCATAATCGAAGAGACGCGCAGGCTTTCGAGGCACAGGCGAAGCGGCGTAGGACATCGAAAAATTCAACAGCAAGCTGACGAGAAGAATCAGAATTTCTATTCGTCGCCCAGAGCGTGCGAGATACATGGTTTTCCTCCATCGAACGAATTATTATTCCAATAAAAGTCAGGACGTATAGCAGTTCTCAAAGAGGAGCGACCACTCTGTTAGTACCGCCTGCGGTACTAACATGGACGCTCTGGTCAGCAGTCGCACTCAGAAGCGCGATGTCGTGTCTGCGGTTTGTGCTAGATTAGTGTTGCATGTGTTCAAGACTCTGGTACATGAATGCTGATTTTGAAACTGAGTTAGCCTCTCTTGATTGCACATATCAACGTCTGCCATCCTTTGATGCTCTCAACCATCGTCTTGCGCCGCAACTGCTCTGGCTCGCGCGCCCCGGTGATGCTCTGCTCTTAAGTGAGCCGTGGTCTGAAACTCTTGAGAGTGAGACGCAACGTCGCGGGGTCAAAGTTGTCTCACCATTAAATTCGCAATCTCAACAAGCGCGCATCTTCACTCCATGGGGTTGGACGCCGAGCGCTGCAAGACTCGGTGAGCGGATGGGAGCCTTGATGCACCCTATCCCTTTTGAGATTGTCGCGCGTGTGAATTCAAAACTCTGGAGCCATGCTCTCGAAGTAGAGTTAGGGATAGCGCAGCGCGGATCGGCAACCGCCTCCACCTTCTCAGAGCTACAGGAAGCGGTCGCACGCGCCTGCCCCTTCGATGATGACAAATGGGTTATCAAGAGTCCGTTCGGGTTTGCCGCGCGCGACCGCGTGCTGGGCAGAGGCCCATCAATCGCAGAGGCTCAGGCGAAGTGGTGTCTTAAACGTTTCGCTAAAGGTGAAACGCTGATCTTCCAACCCTGGCTCGAAGTCATTCGTGAATACGGCGTGGTTTTAGAGATTGCTCCCGATGGCGCGATAGAGATTCATGGCATCAGCGATTTACAAACCAACGGCGCAGGCACAGGCACGGGTTACATACTTGGTCGCCCACCGTCTCCTTCTCGCGCAAAAGAGCTTGAGAGAATCGCGCGCATCGTCTGCGAGCGTCTTTTCAAAGAGGGCTATTACGGGCCTGTCGGGATAGACGCGCTTGAGCACAGCGGCGGTCTGCACCCGTTACTGGAAATCAATGCGCGCTACACGATGGGATTTGTTGCGCTGGCCGTCGAGCGCGCTCTCAAACCTGCGCAGCCAACATTTTGGAGCACAAAGTCTTGAGAGGGTTCTATCGCTTGACGGAGCTTTGATGAAATATTAACGGCATAGACCAATAAAGCACTGTGTAAAATCCTGACCCATAATCTGTGCGGCCCTATTCAGTCAATGTTATACGGCAAGGTAGATATTATCTACGCGCGGCCTATTCACGTTTACTCACCTCATTGGCCGGGAGCGGCTTGCGTGGCAGCTTCTCATCGCGCATGGCGGCTTGATAAATAAAAGATGCGGCGACGGCAGCCGATTGCTTCAAATCATCTTCGAGGACGTGCTCGTACACGTCCATGTTAGTGTGCGCTGTCCGGGGATTGGATTCCATGAAGTCCCTGAGAAATTGGAAGCCCGGCAACCCGACATCATCGAACGAGTTGTGATCGGTTGCGCCGATGCCAGCGATGGTCAAGGTGTCTGCGCCCATCTCCTTGAATGGCGCAAGCCACGCGCGGAAGACGGGTCTGACGGCTTCGTTACCCTGTAGGTAAACGCCCCTGATCTTGCCCGTGCCGTAGTCAAGATTGAAGTAGCCGGAAAACTTTTCATACTCAGATAACTGTGATGCTGTGCGCGATGATGGACCAGTTGCTTCACCTGCTCGCTTTCCGAAATGAGCCGCTACGTAAGCGCGCGAGCCGAAAGAGCCTTGCTCTTCGGCGCTCCACAAACCGATGCGGATCGTGCGTCGCGGTTTTAAGTTAAGCGACTTGATGAGCCGGAAGACTTCCAATGCCACAGCCGCGCCAGCCGCGTTGTCTGTTGCGCCCGTGCCCGTGTGCCATGAATCCAGACAACCGCCGACCATCACAATCTCGTCCTTCAGGTCGGTTCCGGGAATCTCTCCAATGACGTTGTAACTCATCGTGTCCTCGTCATAGAAACGCGCGTTGATGTTCACTTCGAGTTGAACAGGGATGCCTCTGGCCGCGAGACGTATCATGCGATTGTAATGTTCGGCGGCGACGACCACCTGCGGAATAACGCTCGGCCTGTTCAAGTCCCACGGGCGCGCTCGCTGCTCAAAAGGCGTATCAGGCAATGAAGGAATCGAGGCTGCCGTCACGTAAACTATTCCGCCATCGCCAGCCCCCGGCTCAACTAAGACAGCCGCGCCTTCCGAGTAGAGCATCTGCCATTTCCTGTAATTCAGCTCGGCCCTCGCTCTCTGTTCCGGGTTCATCTGAAATCTACGGGCTTCATTCGCCGTTGGTTTGGCATTGGCGAGTTTCTGCAACTCTTCATCACTGGTGCGCAGCGCAAGCGGCGTAAAGTTTGGCGCGACGGGACGCGCGGGCGAGATGAGGACGATCTTCCCTTTAAGCTTGCCTCTGTATTTTTCTATGTCGGCCAACGTCTTAACGTCCATGAAAACTACTTCACCGCGCACTGTGCCATTCGTGCCGGGACTCCAAGCCTTCGGGTAGGCAATGAGAGGACTGAAAGTAGGAGCGACCATACTGGCTGTGAAGCCTTCTAAGGACCAGCCCCGACCGAACGGCCCCCATGCTTCAAGATGAACATTCTGGATTCCCCATTCGTGAAGTCTGCCCATGACATACTCCTGCGCCCTCTTTAGATTAGGCGAGCCGGTGAGGCGCGGCCCCGTCACGTCCGTCAGGTAAGAGACCATTTCCATCACCTGAGAGTGTTTTAATTCTTCCTCCTTGATTCTGTTAATCGCATTAAGATCAACCTTCTCCTGTGCGAGTTGAGCGCTGACCGTTGGGCAGATATCGCCCGTGATTATTAGACCAAGCACGAATAATGAGATACACACTTTCAGTTTATGCAAGAGCTGCCCGAAGAGGTCTTTCATCTGTTTGTCTCCATAAAAGATTGATTGATGAGATTGCTGATAATTTGACGCGGGGCGGCTCTGTTTTCTTCCATTT
>JBAWGU010000003.1:0-21375 GCA_049593215.1 Pyrinomonadaceae bacterium | reverse complement strand
GTTCTGGCCTTGCTCTAATTACTTGCAGCTATCTAAGAAAGCCTTTGCTCCATCGAGCGCGGCCTTGCAGCTTGTCTCAAGGCTGGCTTTGCCCTGCGGGGTGGCGGCGGCTTGCTTCCATGCGTTGCGGTTTTGTTCGAGGCTCTGTTTGTAAGCAGCCTTAGACGCTTCCGGCACGTGCGGGTTGTTCATGCACTTCTCTACGCGTGCGAGATACTCGTCGCAGGCCGCGACGCCTGTGACGGCAGCCGTCGTGGTCGTGCTGGCTGGTGTTGCTGTGGCCGTCGTGTTCGTTTCTGTTGTTTTGGTTGTGGTCGTTGTGGTGTCCGAGTTGGCCGTGTTGGGTGTGTTGGCTGTGTTTGAGTTTTCACTCGCGCCACAACCCGCCAAAAAGAGCGCGGCAAACAGAGACAGCGAACAGAACAGGATCAGACATTTCATCCTTTAGTTTCTCCTTCTAATTTTTGTCCCACCGAAGCAGGGGAAGTTGGGTAAAGCCTTTGCGAATGCGAGACACCTGAAAACGGAAATTTTTGCCAACGACTGATTAAGCAGGCAAGCAAATAGGCTCATAGATGAGTACACATTAAGCGGGCGAATTAGTTCCGCAGAAATTTAAGTGCCTAACGAAACTCTCAAAGGGACAGGAAGGCGTGGAAAGAAATTAACAGGATGGACAGGATAGACAGGATAAACAAACGCGGAACGCGGAATGATGAACGATGAATAGAAAAGCTTTTGTCTTTCATTGCGCATTCATCGTTCCTCGTTCATCGTTTCTTCTTCATCCTGTCTATCCTGTCCATCCTGTTAATTCTGCTTTAGCTGCCGAGTCTGGCTTTGACGATTTCGCTGATGGTGCGCCCGTCGGCGTTGCGGCCTGAGAGTAGAGCTTGCGCTGTCTTCATCACTGCGCCCATCTCGCGCATGGTGGTTGCTCCTGTTTCCTGTATGGCCTGTGCGACGGCTTGCTCAATCTCTTCGCGCGAGGCTGCCTGCGGCAAGTAGGTTTCGATGACGGCGATTTCGGCGCGTTCTTTTTCAGCTAACTCCTGCCGTTCGGCCTTCTCATACTGCTCTATGGAATCGCGTCTTTGCTTGACGAGCGAGCGCAGCATCTTCTGCATCTCTTCATCGTCAAGCTCGCCGCCTTTTTCAATCTCGCGGTTCATAAACGCGGCTTTGACCATCCGCAGCGTTGAAGTGCGCGCGGCCTCCTGCGCTTTCATCGCCGCAGTTAAATCCGAAACAATTTGTTGCTTGAGACTCATATCAAAACTCTATCGTCAATAGGCTGAGTAGAACTTTTCTTTGTATCTTAGACCGTCGGCTTTGGCCTGCACTCTAGCATACTCAAGCGAATCTCAACTAGAATAGACTGATTTATAAAATAGCCGCAGAGCGCCGAAGACACAGATGAAAGGGTGAAGACGGAAGTAAGAGTTGTCGGTTTTTCATTTCGCATTCATCTTTCATCCTTCATCATTTCTTAATCTCTGTGCCTCTGTGGCAATCTTGATAACAAGTTTAATTTGTCCTGCAAATCAATGGCGCAAGCAACTGAAGATACCAGAATCTACGCAATCGCTTCCGGCCTTGAAGATTATTACAACCAGTGTTCCTATCCGACAGACCTTCTCGCCTCCGATAAGTTTCAGGAGGGCATAGCTCTCCTGTGCTCCAACAGCTTCAGCGCAGACGATCTCCTGAACTATTACAGAGGGACAAACTTTCTTGTCTCCTGCATGGCCTTAGAAGCTCTGGCGCGGCGCAGCAGTGACGGCGTTGATCTGGTCGAGCCGATTTTGTGGAGCATCAACTCTGCGCACTGGTGGGTGCGCTACTATGCCTTGCGCGCTCTGAATGCGCGCGTGCAGCGAGACATCATCACGACTGTCCTGCTGCAACTCGATAGCTCGTGGTCGGACTATACGCTTCTCAGCTACCTGCGGGAGTTCACGGAGAAGCGTCTCGCTCATGGAGAGAATCCGGTCTGGGGCAGCCATCTGGAAGATTTGACGGAGAGCCAGGTGAGCACGCTCAGCGACCTTCTCTCAAACATTGTGTTAAGCCTGCCCGACGCGCTCGTAGAGGATTTCAACAACTGGCGCGGCGATACTGTTGACGAAAGCTTCCTCAATTCTTTCGGGCGCGTCTGGGCGCGTAGCGAGCGCGCGGAGGATTCATCTGTAATCATGCTCGAACCCGTCGCCAACAAGGTTGCCGAACTCGAAACGGCTCTGCGTAAAGAGACTCCACGCTCCGTCATGGTTGTCGGCGATTCCGGTGTCGGCAAAACTTCGCTCATCAAAGTTCTTGCCCGTCGTTTGCAGAAACAGCGTTGGATTATCTTTGAAGCGAGCGCGACGGACATCATGGCCGGGCAGAAGTACACGGGCGAACTCGAAGGCCGCGTGCATTCGCTCGTCCGGCAGATTACAGGCAAGCGCGTCCTCTGGATCGTGCCGCACTTTCAGGAATTGCTGTGGGCCGGACGCCACACGCAGAGTCCCGTCGGCGTCCTCGACATGCTCCTGCCTTACATCGAGCGCGGCGACATCAAGCTCATCGGCGAGACATCTTCGCGGGCTTACGAAAAACTTCTCATCCTTAAACCGAAGCTGCGCACTGCGCTTGAAGCCTGTCGCGTCGAGCCGCTCAGCGACAAAGAGACGCTTGAGCTTGCGCGCCAGTGGGTTGACCGGAAAGACGCGAAGGGCGGCGCATCCGTCATCAACGACCAGACCTTGCAGGAAGCTTTCCAACTCGCCAGACAATTCCTTGCGGACAAGGCTGCGCCGGGAAACCTCCTGCACCTGCTCGAACTCACGCATCAACGTTTGACGACGGGCAAGGCTTCGCCGTGCAAACAGATTTCTCTTGACGATCTGCTCGTCACGCTCTCGCAGTTGACGGGCCTGCCCGCTTCCATCCTCGATGATCGCGCCGCGCTGGACCTCTCCGACCTGCGCAAATTTTTCGCAGAGCGCGTGCTCGGCCAGCCCGAAGCCGTCGAATGTTTAATCGAGCGCGTGGCGATGATTAAGGCTGGACTGACAGACCCTACGCGCCCTTCAGGAGTCTTCCTCTTCGTTGGTCCCACGGGCACGGGCAAGACGGAGATTGCCAAGACACTCGCGGCATTTCTCTTCGGCTCGCCCGACCGCATGATTCGCTTAGACATGAGCGAACTTAAGACTGCGGATTCGGTTGATCGAATTTTAGGAGAGAGCGGGGAACTCTCTGAAAGCGCGGCTCTCGTCAACGCGATTCGCAAACAGCCTTTCTCCGTCGTCTTGCTTGACGAGTTTGAGAAAGCGGCTTCAGGCATCTGGGACCTCTTCCTGCAAGTCTTCGATGATGGACGCTTGACGGATCGTCGCGGAAACACTGCGGACTTTCGCCACTCGATCATCATTATGACTTCAAACCTCGGCGCGACCCTGCCGCACGGCGCGAGCATAGGCTTCACGCAGGTCATACGCGATCAGGAGCAGTTTGCTTCCGTCAGCGTCGAGCGCGCAGTCGCACAATCCTTTCGCCGCGAGTTCGTCAACCGCATTGACCGCATCGTAGTCTTTCGCCCGCTCGGCTGGGGCGTGATGCGCGAGTTGTTGCAAAAGGAGCTAAAGGATGTGCTGCTTCGTCGCGGCTTCCGCAATCGTCAATGGGCTGTCGAGTGGGACGAGTCTGCGATTGAATTCCTGTTGCAGAAAGGGTTCACGGCGGACCTCGGCGCGCGTCCTCTGAAGCGCGCGATTGAGCGTTACCTTCTCTCGCCGCTTGCCATGACCATCGTCAATCATCAGTTTCCCGAAGGCGACCAGTTTCTCTTCGTGCGCGCGCGCGACGAACAGATTGTCGTCGAGTTCATAGACCCTGACGCGTTAGATAAAAGAGATGAAGAAGCGACAGAGCTTTTGCAGGCAGACGCACCCGCCGCGCAGGAAGATTTTGGAGAGCTACAACTCAAAGAGATAGTGCTTGAAGGGCGCGGCACTGTGGCCGAAGTCGCATTTTTACAGAACGCCTATGAACAACTCGCGGAGCGTGTGGGCAATGAAGAGTGGCACGAGCGAAAAACCAGAGCCTTGCTGCAAACCACCCGGCCTGATTTCTGGGACTCGCCGGAAAGATTCTCCGTGCTGGGCCTTGCAGAGTATATGGACCGCATCGAAGCGGGTCTTGAGACAGCAGGCTCTCTGCTGCAACGCATCAGCCGCACACTCTCTCAACCCGCAGGTCACAAGCAGTTTCCGCATAAGTTGGTCCAGCGCGTTGCTCAACATCTCTACCTGCTCGATGCCGCCTGCACAGGTCTCGCACAGTCGCAGCCGCGCGACGCTTTCATCTCCGTCAAAGCCACGCGCGACACTGTTGCAGACCGCGAATTCGGCGATGCCTTTGCCGAGCGTCTCGCAAAGATGTACAGGCTCTGGGCAGAGAAGCGCGGAATGAGAGTTGATATTCTCGAAGAGACGTGCGGCGATGCCGCCACGCCCTCTCAACATCTGCTCGCCGTCTCAGGCTTTGCCGCCTATTCGATACTTCAACAGGAATCCGGCCTTCACATACTCGAAATGATTGAAGACGGAAAACAGTTTAACCGCATCAAGGTTCACGTCCGCGTTGCGCCACAACCGGACGAGCCTCCGGTCCACGGCGAAGGCGCACGCGCACAGGCCGTACACACATTTCTTGCTCACGATGCAGACGCACACAAAACCACACGCAGCTACCGCGAGCAGCCATCCCCGCTCGTCCGCGACCGCTTGCGCCACTGGCGCACAGGCAAAATCGAACGCGTGCTCGGAGGCGATTTTGATCTCATTGCCTGACGCTTCAATCATCGCGGAAGATTTATGGGAGAAATGTGTATCAAGAGAAGAACACTCTTTGCGACCTTTGCGAAAAACCTTTGCGTCCTTTGCGGTTAAACTTGAGCCTAAACGCAAAGGACGCGAAGATGAAGACGCGAAGGAGCGCAAAGGAAATTCTACATCAGCTACTTTCTTGTCATCTCTTGATTCGCATAAGAAATGAAAGGGCAGGAAAAAGAGAATATGAGTAAAGCGTTTGCCGGAGTCAGACGATTTCACGATGACGATGAAAGAAAGGATGCGGAACTCTCCTGACAGACGAAAAATTTTATCGAAGATTGCCTCTCTACAGGCTGGTGGCTGCGAGCCTCACCGCACTTGCCGTGATTATTTGCTGCATAGAGCAGATCTGGCGCAGGGACGGCGACCCGGAGGTGTTCGTTACAGCAGCGCGCCTCCTGTTTCATGGGCAGGATATTTACACCATCCCCACTCAACACGGCGCGTTCTATTTTTACCCGCCCTTCTTTGCCTTTCTGAATATTCCTTTAACTCTGCTCCCGATAGCAGTGGTCATCGTGCTGTGGTCGCTCGCTTCCGTCGTGCTGTTGGGTTGGAGTGCGGCTGCCTTTTATAGCGGCATGACGGGCCAGCCGTTCTTTTCCCTTCCGGTCAAAACTCGCTGGGTCGTCTGTTTCTTCTCAACGTTTCTGAGCGCGCGTTTCATCATTCTTCATTTACGATTCGGGCAGTCAAATATTTTTGTGCTGGCGCTCGTTGTGCTCGGCTTGAAGTGGCTGGCGGGAAGAGAGCAAGTGCGCGCAGGCGTGGCAATCGCGTTCTCAATCGTTGTCAAACTGACGACGCTTCCTTTTGTCTTCTGGTTTCTCGTGCGCCGCAGTCGCAGAGTTTTGATAGGGATGCTCTTAGGCGGACTGATAGGAATTACGCTGCCCGCCTTAATCGTTGGTTTCAAGAAGGACGTGGACTATCACCGTGAGTGGGTCCGTGTCGTCGCGCTCACGAACGCGCCGGGCACAGGCAACTGGGCGAGCAACGGAAACCTCTCGCTGCGTGCGCAAACAGATAGGTTCTTCTTAAAGACGGACGCATTTCAATACAAGGGAAACATCTACCGCGTGACGATTGTCGAGTTGCCTGTGACAATCGTCCGCCTCATCGGGCATCTGCTTATGCTCTGCATTGTGCTGGCAATCGTTCTTTACGGCGTGCGCTTTCAGGCTGCGCCGCGACTCATCTCTCAGTGGGGCGGCTTCGCTTTCGTCTTCAGCCTAATACCGAGCTTTTCCACCGTCACGGAAATTCCTCATCTGGTCATCTTACTGCCCGCTTACATCTATGTAGTCCATCTCTGGTATGTTCAGCAACTCAAGGACCGGCTGTTTCGCAGCCTGATTGTGCTCTCGTTTATCTTCACGACTCTGACGACAGGGACTTTCTGCGGCTTATTCCTGAGCCGTCTCTTCGCTTCACTGGGTTTCATTAGCTTGGGGGTACTACTGCTCTCGGCTGCTATATTCAGGGCGGCAGTTTGCGCTGCCAACACACAGGCAGACTCAGGCCGCGTGCCCGATGGAGATTTCGGTAATGGGTCAATTAGAAGTTGAATGACTGGCAAGCAAGACTCACCGCAGAGGCGCAGAGTTCACGCAGAGGAAGCGCAGAGGTGTTGAATGCTTAACTTTCTGCGTAAACTCCGCGACTTCTCTGCGCCTCTGCGGTGAATCTCACGCCACCCTACGCTCAATTCCAAATTGACCCACTACTGAGATTTCGATCTAGTGGCTTAAGGCATCAATAGAGTGATAAGATGCCCGGAAATTTTAAGGCGATGGAGTTCGCCGTATAACCATCCTGCTGGATTGATGACTCCTAACCACATCGCACGCTCAGTGCGTCATGGTTAGGAGTTTTGCATTAAAGGTGAATCATGGGCAAACTACTTTTAATCGGACTGGCTGGTCTCTCTGGCACACTGAGCAGATACTGGTTGTCAGGCGTGGTCGCGCGACGCTACGGCGAGACGTTTCCTCTGGGAACGCTCGTGGTCAATCTGGTCGGCTGCTTTCTGGCTGGCCTGCTCTTCTATCTCTTGCAGGAACGCTACCTCGTCAGCCAGACGACGCGCACGGTAATCTTAATCGGGTTCCTCGGAGGATTCACGACATTCTCTTCCTTCGGGTTGCAGACCTTTACGCTGTTGCAGGATGGCGAGTTTGGATTCGCCGCCCTCAACGTCCTCGCTTCAAACCTGACGGGTTTGTTCATGGTGTGGGCGGGATACAATTTAGCCAGAGCTTTATGATTGATGACACTTGAAAGAGTGCGAGTCATTCAATACAGAGCATAGCCGGAACGGAGCGAGTTGATGATGAAGACCGCAGGAATTATTGGTGGCCTCGGGCCGGAGTCAACTATCGAATACTACCGCCTGATAATCTCGTCCTATCGTGAACGGACGCGCGACGGAAGTTATCCACACCTCATCATCAACAGCCTTGACCTGAATAAGATGATCAACTTGTTCGGAGCCAACAAACTGCCCGAAGTGCTTGAATATCTTCTGAAGGAACTGCGAAGGCTGAGCGCGGCGGGCGCGGACTTTGCTGCCGTGACAGCCAACACGCCGCATGTCGTCTTCGATGAACTTCTTAAACAATCTCCGCTTCCATTAATCAGCATCGTTGAGGCAACCTGCGAGGCAGCCAAAGCGCAGGGCTTCAAGCGTGTCGGCCTCTTCGGCACACGCTTCACGATGCAGGGGCGTTTCTACGCTGAAGTGTTTGAGAAGGCAGGAATAACTCTGTCCACACCCGCGCCTGACGAGCAGGATTACATTCACGACAAGTACATGAGCGAATTAGTCAACGGCGTTTTTCTATCAGAAACGCGTGATGGCCTGCTGGCGATTGCCGGGCGTCTAAAAGCGCAGGAAGGCATAGAGGCTTTGATTCTAGGCGGCACTGAACTCCCTTTGATTTTGAAGGAAGAGCAGGGCGCAGGCATTCCATTCTTAGATACCACAAGGCTTCATGTCGAACAGATAGTGTCACGGCTCCTCTCATAGATAGCTATCTCACCACACTCTTTTGGTCCACCCCGAACCTGTCCGTTTCCGACCGGGAAAATCCTTGTCCATAAGGCTGCCGGATGATATAAAGCGCGCTGCTTGTCCGTCTCTTAAAGAAGGATTCAGAGGCTGTCCCGACCTACTTTTGCGCCCATGCAGGAATCTACTAAAAATGAACTAACAGGGAGCGATTAAAAGCTGAAATCTTATTGGCAGCTTGATCGCGTAAAGGAAAATTTACAATGAAAAAAATTGTATCTAACTTGCTGGTCTATACGCTGATTCTGTTGACTGTGAATTCCGTTTCTGCACAATCAAAACCATCGGAAGAGCGTTTGAAGGATGCAAGCGGCGAATACAGCTTTACGGTCCCGACGGGATTTAGAGCGCAACGAAGTGAAGAAGGATTCGGACTGGTCAACACAGCGCAAACCGTCCTGATCGTCCTTAAAGCTCATGACTTTCAGACGTTTGAAAACTTCGCCGCGCAATCTAATGTTGAAAACGATGGTTTTACTCCAATCGGAAAAGTTCAGAGCGTTGGCGAAAAAGGGAAAGCCTTTCGGGTCTTCAAAAAAACTCCGCAAGGCTACTTGATCGTTGATACGTTCGTCATGTTTTCACCTTTCGGCGGCGGAATGTTGGTCGTCGCATTTTCTGATACTGCGAATCATGAAAAGAGTTTCCAAACGGCGTTGCAAATTGCTCAAAGCGTGGAGTTCGCAAAAGCGCAGGCATCGGAAGACGGCAACCCATGGCAGACCTTCCTGCGCGGCAAACACTTGCTTTATCTCTACACCGCGAGCGGTTTCAGCGAACGCACGGACATTTACCTTTGCCCTTCCGGCGCGTTCTATTACAGTAGCGATTCATCGAGCCTCTCAAATAACGGAAGCGGCGCTGTCGGTTCAAATTCAGCCGGAACCTGGAAAGTTTCAACGCGCGGCGGAGCAAAATTGGTCCTTCAATTCCGCAACGGCACCCTACGCGAATACACTATCTCGCGGAGACAGGCAAGCAACGAAATCGGCCTCAACGACAATCGTTATTTTGTGCAGACTTCTAATGAGTGCCGCTAACAAATGAAAAGTAGAAGCCGGGAACAGATACGATGCACGCCTGTTCCAAGCTTGTCTCACGTCAATCCGTCGCTCGTTCAGCGAACGTGCTCCTGCCTTAGTGATTCTACGCAGCGTGGCCGTTAGAACGCGAGAGATGCTCGCGCAGGAATCTGCCTGTGTGCGACTCTGCGGCGCGCATGATCTCTTCGGGTGTGCCTGTGGCAATAATGAGGCCGACATAGCTGCTGCCAGTCATTATGCACAATACTATGGCGCGTTCAGTAGAACTTCGATAAGATGGGCGGGCACGCTTGCGCTCTGGAATCTGCTTTTAGATAGTCCGATATTGATTCTATAAGCTGGCCCGCTCAAATTCTGTCAACTTGCTATCAATCAAGTTGATCCTTACCGGAAATAAAGCACATGCTATCCCCTAACACCGTCCTTCAGAAACGTTATCGAATTATACGCCATCTTAAACAGGGCGGAATGGGGGCGGTCTATGAAGCCATCAACGAACGCGTCAATTCCATCGTTGCGATTAAAGAAACTTTCGCTGAGACAGAAGCTAAACGTGAAGCCTTTGAACGCGAGGCGAAACTGCTGGCGAATCTCGATCATGAAGCGTTTCCAAAGGTGATGGATCACTTCTTTGAAGGTGACGGGCAGTATCTCGTGATGGAGTTGGTTCGCGGCACTGATCTGGCAGAATTGCTGGCGCTCAGAGAAACTCCGTTCGCGCCGCTCAAAGTTCTGGAATGGGCGGACCAACTGCTTGATGCGCTGGAAGAGATACACTCTTACTCACCTCCAATCATCCACAGAGACATCAAGCCAGCGAACCTCAAACTGACGCCGAAAGGGAAAATCAAGCTCCTCGATTTCGGGATTGCAAAGGGCGCTGCCGGGCAGATGACTACGCTCCAGACGGATCGCAGCCGGGGCGGTTACACGCCACACTACGCGCCCCTCGAACAGATTCTCAGGGCAGATCGCTTATCATTTGAGGCCCTCTCAATTGTCAATACGGAAGCTGTCGAGCGCATCATGCAGAGGACCACAGATCCGCGCAGCGACCTCTATGCGCTTGGAGCGACGCTCTACCATTTGATGACAGACCAGATTCCAAGCGCTGCGCCGACACGCGCTATGTCCGTCTGGTCCGGCAAGCCCGACCGCCTGCAACTCGCTCATGAACTGAACCCGAACGTGCCGCCTAAAGTCTCAAATGTTTTAATGCAGGCATTGGCGTTGGAACGCGGCGAGCGGCCAGAGAGCGCCGCCGTAATGCGCCGTATGCTGCGCGATGCTGTCAATGCGCCGTCGCACATGCCTACAACTGAAACATCAACGGAGATTGAAGAGCAGGCGCGTCTTCGCCGTGAAGCCGAAGCGCGCCGCCAAGCAGTAGAAGAGGAAGCGCGAAAACAAGCGGAAGCCGAGAGCCTGCGCTTACAGAAAGAAGCGCAGAGAAAAGAGGAAGAGGAACAACAGAGACAAGAAGCAGAGAGGAAACTCAGAGAAGAAGAGGCGCAGCGTCAACGCGCACTGGAAGAGGCCGCACGCTTGAAAGCGGAGAACGAAGCGCGACAGCGAGCCGAAGAGGAACGCCGCCAACAGGCGGAAGAGCAATTCCGCCAGCGCAAGGAAGAAGTGTTGCGCAAGTGGGAAGCAGAGCAAGCCGCGCGTGCTACCGCAGAAGCTGAACGGCGCAAGCGTGAAGAAGAGCAGGAACGGGCTGCGGACCTCGCACGACAAAAAGCGGAAGAGCAGGCACGAAAAGAAGCACAGGAAGAAGAAGAACTCCGCCGCGAAGAGCAAGCGCGGCTCATGCGCGAGACAGAAGAAGCAGAGCGACGCCGCGCTGGCGAACGAGATCAGCAGGATAATGGAATGCTGACGGCGACTAACACAATACAATCATCACCATCAAACTCTCCTTCAGATATTCCAAAGGCCGTTCTTTCACCGACACAAAGAACAGATGAGCCTGCATCGTCAAGCACGCCAGTCATCACAACGCTTAAAGTCGCGCCGCCTGAGGACTTTAATACTGTTGAAGTATGGAGCGGTTTATCCCATATCGATCCAGATAAAGAGGCGCTTGATAAAGAGACGCCTGCAAGCAAAAATAGGTTCATCGTGTTGTTAATCGTAGGCGTCAGCATAGCCTTAGTCGTGGCTTTCGTTGCGGTTGGTTTGATGCGGCTAATACCATCGAGCGGGAATCAGAATCGAGAGGCGAAAGCCGCGTCGGTTCAGCCTACCGCAACAGTCCAGCCCGCAGACACTAACAAAAGTCCGACACCTCCCGCAGAGATGGCCTATGTGCCGGGAGGGACTTTCACGATGGGCCGCGACGATGGCGACAATTACGAGCGGCCTGCTCATCAAGAGAAAGTCAAACCTTTCTTCATAGACCTGCGCGAAGTGACAAAGATGGAGTATGCAAAGTCTCTCAAGATGACACATCGTCATGCGCCGTCCGACTGGATAGATGGAGTATATGCAGCAGGCGATCAAGATAAGCCCGTGACAGGTGTAAACTGGTACGATGCCGACGCTTATTGCAAAAATGCTGGCAAGCGATTGCTGACGGAAGAAGAGTGGGAACGGGCAGCGCGCGGCACGGACGGGCGCTTGTATCCCTGGGGCAATGAGTGGAGGCAGGGCTATGCCAACGCCAACGGCGCAGAGAAGGGCATGGTTGATGTAGGCCACTATCAGGGAGCAACACATCTGGGCGTTGTTGATATGGTCGGCAATGCTTGGGAATGGACGGCGAGCACTCTTAAAGCTTATCCCGGCGGCAAACTGCCGGAGATGCCTTCGGGTGACAAGATGGTCATTCGCGGCGGGAATTACAAGAGCACAAAAAATCAGGCGACGACGACGTATCGCATGGGCCTGCTCCGAATAAATGATCCTTCAGGGTACAAAACCACAGGCTTGCGATGCGTCAAGGACGTTAATTAAAGCCGTCAGTTAAATGCAAAGAATAGATAGTCGAGGCAAGCGATGAGGCCGAAACATACATACTCCGCTTTTCATCCGGTTGCAGTCTTTTTCATCTTCCTATTGTTTATAGCTTCCTATGTCTCGTTGTCTTCGACGGCGGATGCTTCATGGCTCTTGGAATGTCAGGGAGGTGGAAGACCGACGCCGCAACCAACTATACCAAAGGGTTCGAGGCGCGCGCCTCATACGAAGAAGAGCAGGGTGGCATCGAGAACTAATCGAACAGATGCAACGAAGTCAAATGGCAATTCAGAGACTGCCTCGAAACCGACAAAGACTGCGCGCGAGAACACCACGCCGTCACAGCCAATCGGCTCAGAAGCCTCAAAGCCACTGGCTAACGAAGGGAATGAATCGAAGAATGATAGGGATTATGAGCAAGCAGATTGGGACAAAATCAAAGACAGCAAAAATGCAGAGGACTTTAAAGCCTATTTGAAGAAGTATCCGAACGGAAGGTTTATAAAGCTTGCACAAGATCGAATCAACAGTCTCGAACCAAAACCTAAGCCGCTCCAGTCACCCACTCCATTACCCGACACCATTCGTACATATAACGGGCATTATTATACAGGTAAGGTGAGCGAGTTTAGCCTCTACACCTTCAACATCGTCATGACCAATACACTTGGAGGCAATGTAAATGTTCCCGTCTTCGCGTCCGAGGTTGAGAAGATAGAGTTTAGCTCTGCTTATTTCGATATTTACAAGCGCGACGGCTCCACCCTGAAAAACATACACGTGGTCAGCTTTCAAAATAAGCAATTCATCACTATGTCCGAGTCAGTGTCCAAAGAATTCCCCCTCCCATCAATGGGGGTTTTAGCTTTAGAGGATATAACCTCACTGAAAGCTCCTGAACCGGGAATACTAACTCTCATGCCATTTGATTTAGCGGTTGAATCGCAAGCGGGAATAGCATCGAAAGCAAGCCAGAACTCTATACAGCCAACATTAAGCGACAAGTCAATAGCGGTCCCGAATCTCAGTCTCGCATTGCGATACGCAAACCTAATTGCTGCCCCCAGTCAGACTGTGCTGGTATTAATTACCGTGACAAACACAGGCAATAGAGAGGACCAGTTCCGTCTGGAGACAGATTTACCAAAAGATTATCTGCCCTCCTTTAGTCTTGCTCCGGGAGATAGACATGCATCGTCCTTCCAATCTCCGCTAACGCCAAAGCTCGCCCCCAACGAGTCAGTTGAAATGGTGCTGGACATTTACATCCCTCGCAAGATAGCAAAGGATAGGAAGCGGGGCTTTATAGTGAGAGCCACTTCTCAGTCGGCTAATCAAGTTTTTCGCATTGCGGAAGGCTCAATCAAGGCCGTCGCCGCAAGTCTCTCTGCCATCATGAGAATTTCCACGGAAACTCCGCCTACGGAACTCACATCCGGACTGTATGTTTCTACCGTCAAGAACGGCGGGACTTTTACGCAGACCATCACAGTGCACAACGATGGTCGCATGTTAGCCAAAAGCTTGCGAGCCGACTTTGTGCTCGGTTCGGCTTTTGAGCTTGTTAGCGCATCGCCGTCCCCGCTTGTCTATGATCCTTCTTCGCGGACTGCTACTTGGACTCTTGGAGATTTAAGTCCGCAAGACTCGCGTGAGATTCTAATGACTTTACGCTTCGAGAATCCGTTTATTTTCCTCCAGAGTCCTATATTCCCACCCACGAGCCATATTGGTGACCTAGCACTACACGCTCAATCGCTATTTGACGGAACTGACTTCGATACTACTTACTTCTATGTTGGTCCGAACATTCACATTAAAGATAGCCCTCCTTCAATCGAGAATCGGCCCAATCAGCAAGCCATACGCTGAACTGGCAGGATGTTGACGAGAATGGCCGGAATGTGGAGACAGGCGGCCTTGGGCGGCTATTGTCGAGTCGCGCTCTTTAAGATTTAAGCATGATGGCCGTTTGAGCGCGCGAGGTGTTCGCGTAGGAATTTACCTCAGTAGTCAACAACGCCTCTCTTTTTGTTGATTCTCTAAAAAAGTTTCTGAAGACGCGGCCCGATGTTAAATAGCTTCAACATCAGGCCGCGTCTTAGTGTGTGCGTAGTTACCTGTGGGCTACGCGGTGTCCTCGCGCGGTCAGGCTGGTTTAGGGTTGCGTCTTGGTGGTTTTGGTTGTTCTGGTGGTTCGTGCCGGTTTTTTGTATTCGGTGGTCTTTTTGCGACCGACCGATTGGAATTGGTTGGAGTCTTTGCCGTATTGTGCGCCGACGGAATCGCGCATCCCGACGACCTTGTTGTGATAGCGGTGTGTTGATGCAACCGCTTCGTCGCGCGCGGTGCGGAAGGCTGCTTCGGCCTGCGCGGCGGCAGAAGCTTTGGCGTCCATTTCTGTCTGCGCGTCGAGCAGGGATTGGACGGAGTAGTCCCTGTTTGCCGGAGCGTAATCGGTGATGCTCTGTACAGCCGCAACACTGTCACGGTCGGTGGCAATGATGGATGGTTTAAGAGGTCTGGTGTGATTGTGCGCCATGGAGGAATCTCCTTGTGAGCTGAAAGAGACAAGACGCGAGGACAGGGCGCATCATACTCGCCGCATCATCATTTGACAAGAACAGTTCTTTCTCAGGAGTAATACCCTACCATCATAAAGAAGCATCAACGCTCGCCTTCGTTGAAGCTTCTCTAATCGACGTTCAAGCTTCTCTAGTCAGCGAGGAAAGAGCGCGCACCCGCGTCAAAGCCTCTCTACTCAGCGACAAAGCCTATCCGGTCAGCGCAGTCGCATCTCCCAACATAGATGCTTAATCTCCATTCGGAGAAGCCACGTCTTTCGACGGAGATGCAGCCTCTTCACACAGAGAGGCTGCATCTCTTTGATGTGAGTTAGCTCTTACTTACTTAAGCTTTAACTTGGCTGGCAATCTGGCGGGTAAGTCCAACTCATCATCAACTAAAACATCCATGCTCACACCTGCCACTCTCGCATATCGCAAGAGAATGATCAGCATTGGCTCTCCCTTGCCTGTCTCGTACTTCGATATTTGTTTGTACGGGATTACGTCCTCAACTCCGAGACGGTAGAGCATTTCAGTTTGCGAAAGACCAAGCGCAGTTCTTATCTGCAATAACTTTTCGGCAAGATGCTCCGGCCTCAAGCGCGGCTTTGCTCCCATCAGGCACGGCCTCCTGTCAATTTCGCTGCTGCGAGAATGAACCTTCCATTCAGAACAGCGATGCTCATTACTTCAACTTGAGGTGTGAGCGACGCATTGGTCGTTACCGTTTAACGAGAAGGTTTTGCCTTGCTAGGCAATCTGGCGGGTAAGTCTAACTCATCATCAATCAAAACATCTGTCGAAATCCCCGCCAAGCGAGCGTAACGCAAGAGAACAATTAACGGCGGCTCAGTGACGCCTAGCTCATACTTTGAGAGTTGCTTGTAAGAAATCAAGTCCTCAACTTCGAGTTGTCTGAACATCTCAGATTGAGAAAGACCTAAAGCTTCTCGAATCTGAAATAACTTCTCAGGAAGCCGTTTCGGTTTCGGGCGTGCTTTCTGTCCCATCAGGCATAACCTCCTGATGGAGCTAGTGACGCACGCCCCTTGCACCCGCCTCTAATTAGAGGTAGTATACGCCCGCTCAAGTTATCCGCCGTGAGAATCCTTTTCTTCTCAACGGCGATGCTCATCTCTCAGCTTTTGAGGTTGAGGCTTGAGCTACGCATAAGCCGTTGCCGTGTTTTCAATTACCAGACCGCGCTCATCTTATCAAAAGGCGCGCATCTTCACATCACAAAGGACGCTAATTTATGGGAAAAACTGTCAAGCTTGAGTATCAAGCTAAAGTGATAGACGATCAGGGTCTCTCACGCGCCAAAGTCCCTGCTCCTCTCATTAGAGTGATGGGCGCGCGACCCGCAGATTACCTTATCTTTCGGCTCACTCCTGCGGGCAAGGTCACGCTGCACGTCTCACGTTCAGGAAAGAGAGCAAGAAAAGCTACTCCTCGCCGCTCGTAGGTTTGCGAGCGCGTCCGGTGGGCCATGTCTCCCAAACTCGCACGTCCGGTAAGAGGGTAACGGGCTGTGCGGAGAGGCCGTCGCGCCAGTTGGCCGCAATCCCACAGGCGCGGCGGTCTTGCCTCTATTACTAGAGGTTGTGCCCGTTAGAACGCGAGAGATGCCCGCGCAGGAATCTGCCTGTGTGTGACTCTGCGGCGCGCATGTCCCACCAACCACGATCACGATGACTACGGCTTCCGAGTCGTTGCGGTCGCGCGGTAGTAGTCTTCATGGTATTGACCGTGCGCGCTTACGATGAAGGCATCAGAGATTCATATTGATTGCAGATCCGCGCCCGCCATCAAACCGGCAACTGATAAATCCTCGTCTATCTCGGGCCAATGCAGGCTCGCGCCGCCGCCGCCGATTTCATACTGCGTTCTTTGCTCTGGTGTCGCGTCCCTCAGTAAAGGAAACCAGATGAGCGGGATGCTGATGATGCGTCCGTCTGTGAGGCGGACGTGCATCATCTCGTCGTCAAATTCTATTGCCTTGGCGAGAGCAGACGTTGGTGCGTAAGCTCGCTCAAGCTTACGATTATTGTTGACTGAAGTGCTCATTCCAAGTCTCCAAAAATTGCGCCGGTCCAGTTTTTAACTCTATTTGTTACAGGTTGTGCCCGTTAGAGCGTGTTAGATGCTCGCGCAGGAAGCGTCCGGTATGTGATGCGGGAACATTCATAATCTCTTCGGGTGTGCCTGTTGAGACGACGTAGCCGCCTGCGTCGCCGCCTTCGGGGCCGAGGTCTATTACGTAGTCTGCGGTCTTGATGACATCGAGGTTGTGTTCGATGACGAGGAGCGAGCCTCCGGCGTCTATCAATGCGCGAAAGGCTGAGAGCAGTTTGTTGATGTCGTCGAAGTGTAGGCCCGTAGTCGGTTCATCGAAGATATAAAGCGTCTTTGCGCCTGTGCGTTTGGCTAGGTGAGCGGCGAGTTTGACGCGTTGCGCTTCGCCGCCTGAAAGCGTTGTAGCGGATTGGCCCAGACGTAGATAGCCGAGTCCGACATCATCAAGGACACGCAGGCGGTTTGTGATCTTCTGAATCTCGCGGAAGAAGGTGATGGCTTCGCGCACGGTCATGCTGAGCACGTCGTTGACGTTCTTGCCGCGATAGCGCACATCAAGAATCTGCGGCTTGAAGCGCGTGCCTTTGCACTCTTCGCAGACCAGTTCAACGTCAGCGAGGAATTGCATCTCGACGGTGACAGTGCCATCGCCCTGACAGACTTCGCAGCGACCGCCGGGGACGTTGAAGGAGAAAAACGATGGGTCGAAGCCGCGCGCCTGCGCTTCGCGTGTTGAGGCAAAGGCTTCGCGGATGGCGTCGTAAACTTTGACGTAAGTGACGGGATTCGAGCGCGGGGTTCTGCCGATGGGCGATTGGTCCACGAGGATTACGTCGTCAATGTTCTGCCCGCCCTCTAATTTCGTGAACGCGCCGACGTGGCCCTGCCAGTCGCCGCGCTGCTTCTTGAGTCCGGCGTAGATGCAATCGTGCATCAGAGTTGATTTGCCTGAGCCTGAGACGCCCGTCACGCACACGAGCATGTCCAGAGGAATGTCAACGTCAATGCCTTTGAGGTTATGTTCCGTTGCGCCCTGCAACCGGAGACGACGCTTCTTAGGCTCGCGTCTTTGCTTAGGCTCTTTAATCTCCGCTTCGCCGCGCAGGTAACGCGCCGTGAGAGATGCTTTGTCCGTCAGAAGATTCTTGAAGTCGCCTTCGTAAATCACCTGCCCGCCGAGTTCGCCTGCGGCTGGACCAATATCCAGAATGTGGTCTGCGGCGCGCATCATCTCAGGGTCGTGCTCGACGACAAGGACTGTGTTGCCGATGTCTCTCAGGTTATGAAGCAGTCGAATCAAGCGTTCACTGTCGCGCGGGTGCAGGCCGATGGAAGGCTCATCCAGAACGTAGAGCGCGCCGACGAGCGATGATCCCAGATTTGTTGCGAGCTGTATGCGCTGCGCTTCGCCGCCTGAAAGAGTTGAGGCGAGACGATCAAGCGTCAGGTAGTCCAACCCCACGTCAACAAGAAAACGCAAACGACGACGAACCTCGAAGAGCACGCGATCCGCAATGGCTGCCTGTTCCGTTGAGAGCTGCAAGGTGTCGAAAAAGATTGCGGCATCTTTGATCGAGAGGGCGCAGACTTTCGGCAGCGTCCTTTCGCCGACTCTCACGTCGCGCGCTTCCTGTCTTAAACGCCCGCCGCCGCAATCGGGGCAGAGCGTATAGCCGCGATACTTTGAAAGAAAGACGCGAACGTGCAGCTTATACTTTTTAGTCTCAAGCCACTCGAAGAAGCCGCGCACGCCGCTCCACTTGCCTTTGCCTTCGATGACGGCGCGTTGATCTGCGCGAGAGAGTTCGTTGAAGGGCACGTCCATCGGAATGCCTTCGGATTTGCAGAAGCGTTTAAGCTCCGTTCTGGCCCATTCGTGCTGCGGTTTGGTCCAGGGTTCAATCGCGCCTTCGTTCAAATTGAGGCCGGGATTGGGAATCACCAGATCAAGGTCGAGGCCGATGGTGTTGCCGAAGCCCTGACAGGTCGGGCACGCGCCGAAAGGATTGTTGAAGCTGAAGAGGCGCGGCTCGGGTTGAGCATAAATGGTCCCGTCATACTTGCACTCGAAGCGTTCGGAGAAACGCAGACGTTGAATTTCTGGTCCAGCAGTTTCGATGATGGCCGTGCCGTGTCCTTCCTGAAAGCAGGTCTCAAGAGAATCCACCAGACGCTCGCGTACATCCTGTCGCGCTACGAGACGATCAATGAGGACATAGACCTTATCGAAATCTGCGCGCGTGTAATCGTCAGGCGAGCGCAGGTCAATCGTTTCGCCTTCGGCATAGAGACGCGTGAAGCCGCGTTGCATGAGGCTCATCACGTGCGCCGTTATCATCTGACGGCTGAGCGCGGTCTCTTTCGTTTCAGTCTTTTTGCGTTTGCTGGTCCCGTTCTTCTTCTGTCCCGTGCCGTTCGTTTCCACACGCAGTCCGGCTTCGGCAGGGAAGAGAACGTAGAAGCGCGTGCCTTCGGCGAGTGTGCTGAGAATTTCCTGCGCGGCGGATTCAGGCGAATCCCTGTGAACTTCGCGCCCGCAGACGCGGCAAAAAGTTGTGCCCACTCGCGCATAAAGAAGACGCAGGTAGTCGTAAACTTCTGTCTGTGTGCCGACGGTTGAGCGCGGGTTGCGCGTGGAATTCTTCTGGCGGATGGCGATGGCGGGCGCGATGCCGCGCACTTCGTCAACGTCGGGCTTGTCCATCCGCTCAAGAAACTGGCGCGCGTAGGCCGAGAGCGATTCGACGTAGCGGCGTTGGCCTTCGGCGTAGATGGTATCAAACGCGAGCGAAGATTTGCCTGAGCCTGAAACGCCCGTGACGACAGTCAGTTGCCCGACGGGAATTGAGAAGGAGATGTTCTTGAGGTTATTAACGCGCGCTCCGCGCACTTCGATGGCTTCTTGATTCATGGCTCAAATGACGGCCACAGCACACAGTCGGGAATCTGACGCCTGCCGTAAACCACACATGATACCGCGAATCTTTGCAAAGGCAAAAGGCAAAGGGAAAAAGGCAAAAGTGCGGGGAAACCACTTCTTAAATAAAAGTTGGCTTCCCCTGACTTTTGCCTTTTACCTTTTTACTTTTGCCTTGCTTCAGTACCGGCGCTGGCGGTCGTGTTTCTGGCGATAGATGCGGCGGCTGTCGCGGTTGAGTTCCCGGTTGAGGCGGCGACGTTCGCGCCATGTCACTCTCCCGTCGGCTCTGGCTCTCGATTCATCTCTATCGAGCTTTCTCTCTCTGCGTTCGAGATGGCGCACCTCACGGCGATTCAATGAGCCGTTGCGGACGCCGCGATAGATGCGTCTTTGCTGGCGCGCTTCACGGCGTTCGATCTGAGGCAGACTCGTGTTAGGGCTTGCCATCACTGCCGTCGGCGCGATCATGGCTCCGGCCAGGATTGCTGAGGCCAGTGCATTCTTCAATGTGCGATTCATGAATTCTCCTCCATAGTTTTACTCTTCGACTTCTTCGCGGGAGAGTCGCTATCATCTTAGACGAAAACTCTCTGCTCATGGTCTGAAATTTTACTTGCCATCTGAATGGCAGGAAGAAAGAACAGTTCTGCAAAACTCTGCTGCGGAATTCTTGACAGGCGCAAAGGTTCTGCACGATACTCGCACGCATGAAAATACCAGGGTTTACACTACGCGGTTTCAGAAAGCCACGCGAGGTTGTCTCTCCTGCGCTCGGTAAACTAGAGCGCGAAGTTCTGGATGAAGTCTGGCGGCGCGGCGAAGTGAGTGTGCGCGAAATACACGTTTCATTTGGCGAGAGCACTGCTTACACGACGCTGATGACGACGCTCGACCGCCTCTACAAGAAGCGGCTGCTTGAGCGTCGCAAAGATGGCCGTGCGTTTCTCTACAGCCCGCGCGTCACTCGTGAAGAGTTGGAGCAGGGCATCGCTCTTGATGTCATTGACGGCCTGTTCGCACGCGGCACGAACGGAGTCGAGCCTGTGCTGGCCTGCATCGTTGACGCCGTAACAGAGCGTGACCGCGACCTGCTGGATGAGCTTGACCGCCTCGTTAAAGAGAAGAAGAGAGAACTGTCAGGCAAGGATTAGAGAATGTACGACCTGCTCGGATTCTGTTTGGCCCTCGCTCTGTTGCTGACGATCAACGCGCTGGCAACGCTTGCCACTGCTGTGTTGTGGCGCGGCGTCGGCAGGTTCACACAGAGTTGGACGGCAGAGGTGCGCGCCAAACTTTTGTTTGCCCTGCGCGTGGTTCCGTCTGCGTGCGCGCTGCTGTGCGTGACGGCGCTGATGATTCCAGCCTACATTGCCTACGAGCCTCTGCACACAAACGAAGTCGTCAGCGCAAAGCTTGCCGCGCTCGCGCTTCTTTCATTTGCCGGACTCTCGCTTGCGCTCTGGCGCGGCCTTGCGGCATGGAGCGTGACGCGCCGTCTAATCTCGGATTGGCTCAGGCACGCAGAGCCTGTGCTCATCGAAGGCGTTCGGATTCCCGCTTACAAAATCGAGCACGCGTTTCCTGTCATCGCCATCGTCGGGGTGCTGCGTCCGAAACTTTTCATTGCCAGAAATGTTTGCAATTTGCTGACTGAAGAAGAACTCGCAGCCGCAGTTGCGCATGAAGCGGGACATCTCGCCGCGCGCGATAATTTGAAACGCTGGCTGCTGAGAGCTTGCAGCGACGTGCTGACGATTGTCCCCTGCGGGCGCGCGCTGGATCGCGCATGGTCAGAGAGCGCGGAAGCGGCGGCAGATGAAAGCGCGGCCCGGATGGGCGCTCAGGGCGCGCTCAATCTGGC
>JBAWGU010000002.1:0-2994 GCA_049593215.1 Pyrinomonadaceae bacterium | reverse complement strand
CTAAATTCAGACGGTCGCTCACGCGACTTTTTAGACACGCGCTGACTGCAAAGCTTTTGACGACCATGTTACATGCAGGCTCATCTTAATTTTGCACGAAACGAATTAACCCTGCTGCCCGCTTCGTACAGCCTGTCGCTCAGGCGATTGTATTTTCCGGGCGCGACCTTTATCAACACTCTCTGAATCGAAGTCACGAACCCGAACCTGTCCCACTTGCAAAGCTCGCGGAAAGATTCTTTCGCCTCGTCCATTCTTTTTTGTTCGAGCAGCGCGGCGGTCAGAGCGCGATACAGGACACGAAATCTTTTGTTGAGCGCGACGCTTTGAGCCGTTGGCACATCCATATATTTTTTGACAGTCGCAATCGTGGCCCGCATCATCTCAACCTTATTCCCACTCATCGAAGCGGAGTGTACGCGATAACGCACAAGCGCCTGCTCCATCCCGTAAAATGTCGCGCCCGCACTCGCCACTCTGAACCATAAATCGTAATCTTCGCACCTTGCTTGAAATCCCTGCTGTTCATCGAAAAGTCCTGCGCGCTGCAAGACACTTTTGCGCACGAGCGCGGAGAGGAGCGGAACTCTGTTGTCGTAGAGCAGGAGCCTGTACATCTCCTCGCCGCTAAAGCTGCCGCGAAGGGTCTTGAAAGTTACGCTCTCATCAAACACATCTTCGTCCGTGAAGACAAACCCGTCGCTGAAGATCACATCAGCATTCGTCTCAGCAAGCTTTTCGATCTGGCGTTCCAGCTTGTCCCTTAACCAGAGATCGTCCGAATCAAGGAAAGCTATCAACTCTCCGCGCGCGTTGCTGATGCCGTTATTGCGCGCGCGAGCCATCCTGCCGTTCGGCTGAAAAATGTACCGGATGCGCGAATCGGAATCCGCAAAGCCGCGAACAATCAACGCAGTCTTGTCGGTCGAGCCATCGTCAACGACGACGAGTTCCCATCTGCTGTAAGTTTGGTCCAGCACGGAGCGTAAAGGGGCGGCGACGTACTTCTCCGCGTTGTAGGCGGGCATGATAATGCTGACGAGCGGCTGCTCAGGCATATGCTAATTCAAACCCATCTCCGCGAAAGCCGTATCAAAACGCTTGTGCCAAGTGTGGTCGCGCCGCGCACGAGCGTGGCCCGCGCGCCGTATCGCATCTCTTTCGTCGTCGTGCTTCAGATAATATTTAATCTTGTCGGCCAGATCGCGCGCATCCGTGTAGCAAACAATCTCTTCGCCAATTTTGAAAAACTCTTCCAACTCTTCCATATACTCGACCATGTAGAAGCCGCCGCTCATCGGGACTTCAAAATCTCTCAGGCGCACCTGCATGATGCGCTCGCCTGTCAAATGAGTGTTGCCGCAGGTGGAAAAGCCGATGTTAATCTTCGCGCGGCTGTACATCTCTATCATCTCAACGTCTGAGAGCGGCCCGCCCATCACCCTCTGCGGCAAGAGCACGGACGGCCCGCGCTTCAAAAGTTTTCGAGCGCGTTGTTTGATGCGCCTCAGTCCGGTCTTTTCCGCATAGTGCGGCCAGCCCACGCCCCAGACTCGCACGTCTATTCCCTGATCCAGCAGATGCCTGATGTAGCCGGGGCGATCACCGTAAGCCTGTCCGACAAATGCGACATCAAACTCCTGGGGCACGTCAGACGGCTTGTAGATGTTCGGGTTGGCAGCCTCCTGACAGTAGATGGGATGCGCGCCCATCTCTCTGTAATCTTTGAGGCGAAACTTTTCGGGCACAAGACACCAATCGTAGTGCGGCGAAATCCGGGAAGCGAGATGCAGTTGATAAGAGCCGTTGCAATACCAGTTGACCGTCCGAATGCCCATCGCGCGAATCTCATCAATCGCTTCGGGCAGGATGCAGGCGTCGTAAAAGTAGCTGAAGAAGAGAGCGAGAGGTTTTTCTGCGTGCGCCCTCTTTATCTGCTTCAACAATTCCGCCGTGACCTTCGGCCTGTTCTGCTCGATGAAGGCTTGTTGCTCAGGGATTGACGGGTCAAGGTTCTGAAACGTCTCGCGCAGGTCGTAATCAAACTCCGTCACATCGTGGCCCAGATCAACAAGCGGCAGGTAGAGATTGTTTCGCCAGAGCTGCGATTGAAACGAAGCGTTGGGCGTCGTGTCCGATGCGTAGAAGATGCGCATACTCAATTACTACCTTCGATAATCAACGCCGAAGCGCAAGCGCGTATGACGACTATCTCAAGCTTTCTTAAACCGGAAACAGCCGCAGCCGTAAGTTTGCGCGTCAGCCATCTCGCGCGTCGCGTTGTAGATTAAGCCTCCCAACTGCGCGCTGTCAGGAATCAATGCAAACTCTTCGAGCGCGAGTTCCGCGAAAGCGTTAAGGACCATCTCGTAGGAATAGATGCGATGCGCGTTGAACATTACTTTAGGCTTGCCGATGGGCACGACAAAGAGAAGCGAGCCGCCGCGCGCCAGTACACGCGTGAGTTCTTTAATCGCTTTCAAATCTCCAAGCGGGTCCAGCGGGTCGCCGTAACGCCCAAGCCCGATGTGCTCGACAACGTGCATACATGAGAGTGATGCAATGCTGTCGTCCTCAAAAGGAAGCGCGTGCAGGTCTGCCGCCCCGGAGGTGAGATTGCTGAGTTGAAGTTTCGCCGGACGATAATCGTAAAATTTTACAGGAATGAAAGCAGAGACCAGCGTGCAAAAATGTAGAGACGAAGAGATGTCAACGTGAGAGTCCGGCTTTGTCTGCGCCAGCACACGCGCCGCCCATGCCGGATGATAGATGTAGTGGCGATCAAAATCCGTGTTCGGCGTCTGGTCGTTAAGGCAGGGATAGCGATCCTCCCAACTGGGCGCGAATCTCCCGTCGCCGTTGCCGGAGAGTTTTTGGAAGCGACGGAATTCTCTGACGAAAGAGAGTTTCGATCTCATGTTTGTTCAATCGAGCAGGATAAATTGGCACGACAAACGAATAGTTCGCGCAAAGGCGCAAAGACGCAAAGAAGAA
>JBAWGU010000001.1:0-3541 GCA_049593215.1 Pyrinomonadaceae bacterium | reverse complement strand
GACTATTCGTATCTCAAAGATTCAATCGGGTCCAGCCGCGCGGCTTTCCATGCGGGCCAGAGGCCGAAGATGAGGCCGATGCCGACGCTGGCGAAGAAGCCTGCCATCGGTGCCCAGAGCGGAACGTAAGAAGGCATGATGAGGCGCACCAGCAGCGTCAGCAGCCACCCGATGCCGAGTCCGATCAAGCCCCCCATCCCTGTGAGCGTCATCGCTTCAATCAAAAACTGCCAGAGAATATCTTTGCGTCGCGCGCCGATGGCCTTGCGAACTCCTATCTCGCGCGTGCGCTCTGTGACGGAGACGAGCATGATGTTCATGACGCCGATGCCGCCGACCATCAGGCCCACCGAAGAGATCACGACCATCGCAATGGCAACGCCGCCCGTGATTGATTGAAATGTTTCGAGGAAGGCTTCCGACGTCTGCATTCCGAAACTGTCCGGTTGTCCGAAAGGCACTTGACGACGCACGCGCAAGAGGTCTGTAATCTGGTCCATCGCCTCTTTCATCAGACCGGGCTTGGCGACGGCCAGAATCTCAATGTCTTCTGCGTTCGGTTTTAATTTACGCGCGACGTTGAAGGGAACGTAGATGATATTGTTCTGATCGTCGCTGCCGCCGCTGAAGAGAAACTGCTCGCGCTTTTGCAGCATCCCGACCACGCGAAACTCTTCGCCTGCGATGTTGATAGTCTGGCCGACGGGAGAACCGAAGGCGAAGAAGTTGTCTGCGACCGTTGAGCCGACGACGCAGATGTTCACGTTGTTGTCATTCTCAAACTGAGAGAAGAAACGGCCTTCGGAGATGATTTGGGTTCCGGCTTTCTCAAAATCCGGCAGCGTGCCTTCCAGATTTACTGCGGCAGATGTTTTGCCGCCGCCTGTCACCAGAATTTTCTGTCCGAAAAAGTTGTTCGTAATCTGAAGATTGGGAACGGCCAGCTCAACTGTCGAGAGTTTTGAGATGGCGACCGCATCGTCATAGGTGAGCGGCTTGCGCATACGCTCTTCGCGCGACAAACGCCCGACGTGAATGCCCGGGTTAAACTTGCTGATGTAGACTGAGCGCGTGCCGAATGATTCGACCTCTTTTCTGACAGACATATCAATGCCGCTAATGATCGAAGCAATCAGCATCACCGTGATGACGCCGATGACTACGCCGACGACCGTCAGAATCGAACGCAGCTTATTGTCGCGCAGCGTCGCAATCGCCATCTTGAAGTTTTCGTAAATGTCGCTTCTGATTAATTGTCTCATTTTCTCATCTTCTCATTTACTCATTGAATCAATGAGTAGATTCTTTAATCGGCGCGCAACGCTTCAATCGGATCGAGGCGCGCGGCTCGCCATGCCGGAAAAATTCCAGCCAACACGCCAACGATGCCGGAGACGCCAACGGCGATGATGACTGCGGCGACGGATAAATAGGTGGCGAAGAAGACGGCGGTTAAAATGCGCCCGATAATCCACGCGACAATGACGCCGACACTGCCCCCGATGGCGGAGAGCGTGACCGCTTCGACCAGAAACTGTTTGAGAATGTCCGCTTTCCGCGCTCCCAGAGATTTTCTGATGCCAATCTCTTTCGTGCGCTCTGTGACGGAGACGAGCATGATGTTCATAATCACGATGCCGCCGACAAGGAGCGAGATTGCCGGGACCAGAATTGCGACAATAAAAATGGTCCCGAAGAGACGGTCGCGCAAGCCCGTAATCGCGTCCGGCGTGACGATGCCGAAGTTGTCCGTCTCGCCCGGCTTGAGATGGCGGCGCAATCGCATCAGAAAGCGTGCCTCTTCAACGGCGTCGTCAAAAGCGCTGTCAGTCTTCGACGTTGCTTCCAGATAGAGGCCGCGCTGGTTAATCAGCCCGCCAAAGTTTGTCGCGTAAGTCTTCAACGGAATCTGCACAAAAGCATCCTGCGGGATGCCGAAGACAGTTCCTTTGACAGCCGCGATGCCGATCACGCGATACGGAATCCCGCGTATGTAAATTTCTTCTCCGAGCGGATTAATCTGTGGAAAGAGCTTGGTGGCGACGTCTGCGCCGATGAAAGCGACGCGCGAGGCGTTGTCATCCTCGGTCGTCGTAAAGTAGCGGCCATCAGCGATGTCTATGTTGTCAATGTCGGCGACGATGGAAGTCATCCCGCTCACGTTGATGTCTTCGAGAGTCTGCGAGCCGCGCTTGATGTTTGAAGGTGTGCCGCGCGCCTTCGCGCCGAGCTTGCCGATGAGCACGGCGTGCGAGCGCAGGTATTCAAAGTCTTCCATCGTCAGGTCTTTGTTGCGACGCTGCGCCGCCGCAATCGTGTCCGTGTCTTTGAAGTCTCTGAACGGATCGAAGCGTTGAACGGTGAAAGCCTTTGAGCCGATGCCCGCAATCTTTTCGTCAATGTAGCGATTGAAGCCCTGAATCAAAGAGACGACCACGACGACGGACGTGACGCCTATAATCATGCCGAGCAGCGTTAGGACGGAGCGCAGCTTATGCGCCCAGATGGCCGCGAGTGCAAGTTTTAATGTCTCTATAAATTTCACGTGGCTTTATTACGCGGGGGGAAGCGATATGGTTGCAAAACTGTCAGCAGCCAGTTGTCCGTAGTCCGTTGTCAGTGGGGTTCTTTAATCTTAACACTCAACTCATCAATCACAAACAACGGACAACTGGCCACTGACAACTGACTATTCATATCTAAGCGATTCAATCGGGTCGAGACGCGCGGCTTTCCATGCGGGCCAGAGGCCGAAGATGATGCCAATTGCTGCCGAGATGCCGATGCCGATAGCAATGGCCCAGAACGGCACATAGGCAGGAAGCGGCGAATACTTGTTTATCAGGAGAGATGCAATCTCGCCGACAATCAAGCCTGCGATACCGCCAATGGCTGTCAGGACTACAGCTTCGATGAGAAATTGGGCCAGAATGTTGGCGCGCGTCGCGCCGACAGCTTTGCGTATGCCAATCTCTTTCGTGCGCTCTGTCACAGAGACGAGCATAATATTCATCACGCCGATGCCGCCAATCATCAACGCGACGAATGAGACTGCCGTGAGCACAAGGGCCGTCGCGCCCGTCAGTTGATTGTAAATATCAAGGAGCGAATCCTGCGAAGACATCCCGAAGTTGTCAGGCTCATTGAGAGGCACGCGTCGCCGTCTTCTGAGGATGTCTCTGATTTCGTCCATCGCGGATTTCACGTAAGCGCGCGAGAGCGGGCGGACGATGACGAAGAAGACGACCTGCGGCGGCTCTATGTCTTTGTAGTATTTGTCGAAGGTGCTGATGGGAATGAAAACGGAGTTGTCTCTCGATTGCCCGAAGAAATTGCCGAGCGGCTCCATCACGCCGATGACGCGATACTGGCTGCCGTCAATCTTGACCTCTTTATCAAGCGGGTCTTCAAACGGGAAGAGAGCGCGCACTACGTCAACGCCGAGGATGCAGACATTGCTGCGCCCATCTATGTCAATCTCGTTGACGAATCGCCCGCGCCCGACATACGCCGAAGAAACAAACTCGTAGTACGTTGTGAC